>JAZUJC010000125.1:0-4996 GCA_045642625.1 Lachnospiraceae bacterium | reverse complement strand
CGGTCTTAAGATTGATCCTTCAATCCCTTCAGCATGGGATGGTATGAAGGCAACCCGTAAGTTCCGTGGAGCTACATACAACATCAACATTCTTAATCCCGATCATGTTTGCAAGGGCGTTAAGAAGATGGTTGTTGACGGTACAGAAGTTGCCGGCTGTGAAGTTCCTTACGAAAACGGCAAGACCGAATACAACGTAGAAATCACGTTGGGATAGCAAACCAAACGCTGCAAGGTTTAATGCAGCGTTTCTCGAGGCGTGAGCCTGGTTTGCTGGCAAACCAAACGTTGCAAGCATTAATGCAGCGTTTCTCGAGGCGTTAGCCTGTTTTGCTGGCAAAACAAAAGCTGCAAGATTTAATGCACTTTTTCTCGAGGCGTTAGCCTGTTTTGCTGGCAAACCCCATAAAACAAAAACAACCCCCGGTCAAATGACCGGGGGCATTTTTATAGCGAACTTCTTTTCATAAGAACCCCAGAGGATTATCCTACAATAAATTTCACGCTCTGCGAGAAACTGTATTATCGTGAATAAAAAAAACTCAGGTCTCACGACCTGAGTTAATTACGTACGTGAAAGGATTCGAACCCTCGACCTTCTGGTCCGTAGCCAGACGCTCTATCCAGCTGAGCTACACGTACATTTTACAGTGCTGACTCATCAGCACGAATGATATAATATCATAGCATTATGGCAAAGTCAACAGAAAACAAGGAAAAAACCGCAAAAACATCAATCATTTTTCTGAGATTGAGCATATTCCGAATAGCTTTGTCCGGTATGCTTTTTAAAGCATCTGCCAAAATAATTGGGATCGGGAATACCTACAGCCTGTGCGGTAGTAAACATTTTTTTGCCCATAGAAGCCATTTCAACCGCTTTTTTCATACGGCAGTTAAACAGGTAATCCACAAAATTTACCCCAGCCTCCTGCTTAAACTTTCTGCTTAAATAGCTTGATGAAAAGCCAAACTCCTGCGCCACTCCCGTCAGGTTAAGAGATGAATCGCTGAACTTCTCATTAATATATCTTTTAATCATTTCTATTGATGAATCCTCTTCGGAATCGTCAATATCTGCCATAAAGTTTTGGTTCAGCTTCTCCCGGCGTTTTTTTTCAGCCTTCTCATCAAGGATATCCTTAACCTTTAACAAAAGTTCTTTAATATCTTCTCTGACAATAGGCTTTAACATATATTCATAAACGGGAAGCCTTATACACTTTCTTGCATACTCAAAATCATCAAGAGCAGTCAAAATAATAATAACCAAATCCGAATATCGTTTTGTTGCAAGCTCGGTAAATTCTATTCCGTTCATAAATGGCATGGAAATATCCACAAATGCAAGATCAGGCTTAACATCATCGATAATATTAATTGCTTCAATTCCGCTGGATGCCTCACCTGCAACTTCCATGCCAAGACTCTCCCAGTCTACGGATATTTTAAGCAGATTTCTTGCTGACTGTTCATCATCAATCACCATTACTCTGTACATCGTTTTCTCCTCTCTCTCTTGTATCAAAAGGAATAGTAATAACTATTTCGGTATACTCGCCTTCTTCGCTTGTTATCGTAACCACATCGTCTCTATTACAATAATACCTTATACGGTCTATTGTTCCCTTCAGTCCAAAGCCTGAAGGAATCGAAACCGTCAGATCAACTTCTTTCGACATCTCGGATATTGTATCTTCTTCCCGGCCAAGAGCCTTATCAATCGCCTCTTTGCTCATGCCTATACCGGAATCATATACGGTCATCCTGATACCGCCATCTGTTTTTTCACCGGTTATTCTGATTATACCCGGCTCACCTTTGGGACGAATTCCATGATATATACAGTTTTCTACAAGTGGCTGCAGCATAAGCTTAGGCACCATACACTCCATTATCTCGGGATCAATATTGTACTCATCCTGGATAATATCGCTGTATCTTAACTTTTGAAGTGAAAGGTAGTCCTTGATAATCGTAATCTCACGCCTTACGGTTATTTCACGGTCTCCTTTACTTAAAAAGTTTCTGTAGAAGCTTCCCAGGGTCTCCAGGGCATTATATACATCAGTAGCTCCCGCATCATAGGCCATATAACTGATTGTTCCCAATGAGTTGTACAAAAAATGTGGTTTAATCTGTTCATGGAGCACTCTCATTTCTGCCCTCTGCACAGATTTTTCTTTTTCAATAAGCTTTGTAAACAAATCATTCAGGTACTCAATCATACTGTTGTAACTGCCTACGAGAGTACCGATTTCATTGTTGGGAGCTTCCATATCAATCTTTTCAAGCCACCCTGACTGTTTAGTGGTTTCCATAGCCTTTACAAGGCCGTAGATAGGCTTATTAATCGCTCTGTTGATAAATATGGCTGAAATAACCATAGCCAAAACAATAACGATCAGAAGGGCTATAAGAACCAGTGATGTAGTGTTAATCTCTCTGGCAGGATTTTCGGTGCAGGAAGTAATAATAGTCAGTGGAATATCCTTGAAGGAATAGGAGGAAATCATCTTCCATCCGGATTCATCCTTAACCTCCACATTGGCAATTTCTCCTAAGCTCATGTTACCGGAATAATATTTGGACAATTCAAAATTGCCTGCCAAGGGATTGCCGCTGGAAGAAAGAATACATATATCCGAGGTGCTGTTTACATTTACTATTTCATCAAGCATCTTTGTGGAAATATTAACCAGCAAAATACCCGTTTTTTTCTGTGTATAAATATCATAAATGGCACGGGCTACCGTAACCACCTGGTCACCGTTCTTTCGGTAAATTGCTCCTCCTGCATTCATTAGAATAACCGCACCGCCGCGGCGCTCCAAAATCGGTGACGACCAGGTTAGCTTGTCCATCGTGGAAAAACTCACAACATATTCACCACGGCCGGTATTCATATACGCCCCATCGTTTCGTAATATAAAAACCGAATCAAGGTTATTACTTACATTCATAACGTCCATAACACCGTATTTGGCGTCGTTAATCATACCCACACTAACTTCCTTGGACCTAAGAAAAGCCGTAACCTTTTCATTAAGCATTATGAGCCTTGATAGCTCTTTATAATTGTCTATGCCGGATTCTATACTACCCTTTACGGAATTTATTACTGTTTCAGACTGTCGCTTTGCTGCATTTGAGCGTTCTTCCTGTGAAATAATAGATGTAGCAATAAAAAAGGTTATACCAAAAACAAGAAGTGCAATCACCAAAACAAGCCCCATTTCTGCGGCCAAAGAATTGCTCTTCACTAAAGAGAAAAGTGACAATTTACTTCTTTTTGCTTCTTTCTTATTTCTACTCAAGATAATCCCCCAACTATCTCTTTATTGTTTAATTGTATAGGCTATATCAATTCTTTTCAACTCATTATGTGCTAAAAAAAGGAACCCCCGATTGGAGGTTCCCAAATATGTGATATTTAACCCTTTACCGCACCGGCGATAAAGCTTTCCTGAATTCTCTTGCTTAAGAAAATGTAAACAAGAAGAGTCGGGAATGTAGCAACAACAAGAGCCGCACCAATAGGACCCCAGTCTGTTGTAAACTGTCCTGATAAAGCCTGAATACCTACAGGAAGTGTTTTTAGGTTTGTATTAAATACGTTTGCAAACATAAGCTCGTTCCAGCACTGAAGGAAAGTATAAATACCAATGGTTGCAACAGCAGGCTTCATAAGAGGACAAATGATTTTAAAGAATATTCCCCAGGTACCGCAACCGTCAATACGGGCTGCTTCGTCAAGGTCCATAGGAATATCTACCATAAATCCGGTACAAATCAAAATTGCCATAGCAAGAGAAAATGCTGCGTAAGGAATAATCAATGCCAGGTATGTATCGGTCATCTTTATTTTTGATAACTGAGTAAACAGAGGCACGATTGAAGCATGCATGGGAATTGTAAGTCCCAGCATAAAGAAGCTGTTAAAAAGCTTTCTACCCTTCCAAACAAGACGGGTCAATCCATAGGTTGCCATTAATGCAGCAATAAGTGTAAGTAAAATGGTTGCTACCGCAACAATAATACTGTTTTTGAAATATTCAAGCATATTACCGGTTTTCATAGCAGTAGCATAGTTGCTCCAAAGCCAATGCTGAGGAAGTCCGGCAACGTTAGCACCGAATATTTCTTTGTTGTCCTTCAAAGAGAAGGTAAACATCCAATAAATAGGGAATAAATTTATTAATACCCAAAAAGCAAGAGCAATATAAATAATAACCTGAATTACCGGATTTGTCTTTTTAATTGAATATGTGCTCATATCCATGGGGGCAGATTTTTTTGCGTTTGAAGCCATTTATTTGTCCTCCTTGAAAATGAGATTTATCAGCAATGCAAAGGCAAAGCAGAGAATAATCAGCAGAACTGCGATAGCACTACCTACACCGTATCTACCGGCCTGGAAAAGGTTACTAAACAACAGGGTACTGGGCACTTCTGTGCTGTGCTTAGGACCGCCTAATGTCAATACATATATAAGATCATAGGATTTAAGAGATCCTGTAATTGCGAAAATAACACTAACCTTAATGATGGGCTTAATACTGGGAATAACAATATACCAGTCAACCTGACCGCTTGTAGCTCCATCAATTTTTGCTGCTTCTCTAAGTTCCGGAGAAACACTCTTTACACCCGCATACATAAGCAGCAGGTGATAACCAACATACTGCCACAAAATCGGCACGAAGGCTGCCCACAACGCAGTCTTGGTATTTCCTATCCAACCACCTTCAGGAGTGGTTCCAATTAACTTATAAAGAATACCGTAATCAGGATTGTAAATCTTTAACCATAACTGACCTATAACTACTGTCGAAATCAATACAGGCATAAAGTATACAGATAAGAATCCTCTTTCGCCTTTAATTCCTCTACCGAGGATCAAAGCAAGGCCAAGAGAAATGGGAAGCTGAATAAATACGGAAAAAGCTGCAAGAAGAAGTGAATTCTTCAGCGCTCCCACGAAATACCAGTTGTC
>JAZUJC010000124.1:0-5965 GCA_045642625.1 Lachnospiraceae bacterium | reverse complement strand
TTTCAATCAGCCCTTATAAGCCGGACCGGTACGTTTTTTGTTTCTATTTGTGATTTATAACATTTGCAAGCTTCATTCCTATGAACTGGAACACCTGAACCAAAAGAATCAGCAGAATAACCGTAACTATCATGATTCCTTCTTCATAGCGGTAGTAGCCGTAGCGAACAGCTATATCACCAAGTCCACCGCCGCCGACTGTTCCGGCCATTGCCGAATAACCAAGGATGGTACCGATAGCAATCGTTACACCAACTGCTATTGAGGTTCTGGCTTCTACCAGCAAAACCTTGGTTATGATTGTAAAGGTTCCGGCGCCCATGCTTTTGGCTGCCTCAATAACCCCTGCGTCAACCTCCTTTATTGAGCTTTCAATCATTCTTGCTATAAAAGGTGCTGCCGCTATAACAAGGGGAACAACTGTGGCGGATGAGCCATAGCTGCGCCCTACAATAGCTCTTGTAAAGGGTATTAACAAAATCAACAGGATCAGGAACGGAATGCTTCGTAAAATGTTAGCAAGTATATCCAAAACCCGATAAATGAATCGGTTGGGACATATACCGTTCTTATCCGTAATTGCAAGAACTATTCCAAAGGGAAGACCGAGTACATAACCAAATAATGTGGAAAGCCCTGTCATATATAATGTTTCAAGAACACCGTTTCCTATCATTTGAATTGTCTGTTCATTCCACATCATTTATCACCTCCCTTACCGTCAGATTTCTATCCTGCAAATACTTAATTACATCTTTCTTTTGACTGTTTCTGACTCCAAGAATCATCTCTCCCTTGGCAGTACCGTTAACATCTTTGGTATTTGCATATAATATATTTACCGGCTCCTTCAAATAAAGAATCATGTTTGCTATTACCGGTTCATATGTTGAATTTGTTTCAAAAACTACTCTTAGCTTACTTTCTTCAGCCAGTTCCTTAAGTTCTGCCGTCTCACCTCTGTCAATGATGAGCTTTCTACCCTCTGCCGATTGGGGAGCCTTAAAGGTGTCACTTACGGTTCCTACCTCAGCCAGCAGTCCTTTTTCTATAATTGCCACCCGGTCACAAATCTTTTGAATTACTTCCATCTGATGGGTAATAATAACGATTGTGATACCGTACTTTTGATTGATGCTCTTTAAAAGTTCCAGTATTGAAGCTGTTGTCTGCGGATCCAAAGCACTGGTTGCTTCGTCACACAACAAAATGTGTGGATTGGAAGCAAGGGCCCTGGCTATTGCAACTCGCTGCTTCTGGCCTCCCGAAAGCTTTGAGGGATAAGCCTTTTCTTTTTCCTCAAGCCCTACCTCTTTTAAAAACTCCTTGGCCTTTTTCCTGGCTTCTTTTTTGGACTGTCCCTGAATCAGAAGCGGGAATGCCACATTATCAAGTACTGTTTTTTGTGCCAGCAGGTTAAAGTGCTGAAAAATCATTGCGATTCTTTTTCGCTTTTCCCTGAGTTCTCTTTTTGACAAAGAAGAAAGAACATCGCCCTCTACAATTACATCACCCTTTGTAGGTTTCTCCAGGAAGTTCAAACATCGTACCAATGTACTTTTTCCGGCACCGCTCATGCCGATGATTCCGAAGATTTCACCTCGCTCTATTTCAAGGCTTATATTGTTAAGAGCAAGCACATCATCAAATTGTTTGGAAACATTTCTTAATACTATCTGTGCCATTTCCGTTCTCCTTTCTCATTGCCTATCTCTTCAATAGGTTTTGTTGATGATGTTATTATTCCACTGTTTTCTTTTTTAGTCCAATACACAAAAATTAGAGCTTGCCATAAGATGTACTTATAACAAGCTCTAACAAACTTTACCTTATTTAATTACCGGTAAATAATCCACCAGATTATTCAAGACTCACTAGCATCCCAAGCGTTTCTTAACATATTCAACACTGTCCCTATATGCCTGATTTCCCTGCAAATGTTCAATAATCATAGGCATATCCGGGTTCTCGGCACCGGCAAGCTCAGCATATCTTTCAATAGGGAAGGTACCTTCTCCGCAGGCACACTCACGAAGCTGGAATGTAAAATCTCCAAGCAGGTTCACATCCTTAAGATGACAGCTTCTTATTTTGCCCTTTAATAAAGAAAAGGTTTTATCAAGAAATTCCTCGGGGAAGAAATATCTTTCGGGGCAGTTTATCATATTAATAATATCCATATGAACCGCGAACTCATCTCTGGCCACATCTTCAATAAGCCTTAAATATTCTTCGGGGCCGGTGGGAATCATCCAGGGCATGGGCTCAATTGTAAAAAATGTATTCTTAGGCTTTACCTCGTCAATAATGGTCTGAATCATCTTTACCGATTTATTCCAGGCTTCCTTAGAGAAATTATCTCTTGTGGGACCGTCCCATCTGCTTCCCGAATATGCTCCCACAACATTTACACAGCACTTTGCACCGATTCTGTCGGCCAAAGCCAGCTGATCAATGCTGTAGCGGATATTTTCTTTTTCAATTTCGGCATTGGCATCAATTGCATTTCTCCAGATACCAACCTCTGCAATTACCAGATCGGCATCATCGGCAGCCTTTTTGTATTCGGCTATTGTTGCATCATCCGAATAGGCATTTAAAGGAAATACAACTGCCTCAAGACCTAATTCCTTGTTGGCTTTAACCCACTCCTGAGCATTTTTTGCTCCCAAATCACTTGAAACACCAAGTCTCATATTTTTCCTTTCAGGGCGTTTCCTTGATTCAGGGCGCGCCCACTGATTTAATCAATAATCATTATTAAGCATAAAAATCGTTTAAAAATTTTTTATAAACATAATTAGCGTTTATAGAATTTCTAAAAAAAGAAACGGTTCTCGCCTATAACATAAGTCTGTAAATGGCTTCCACATCCTTTTGCTGTAAAGAAACAAAACCACCGATTGTGCCGCCTTCATTGCCCTTGCCATAGCAGCAGGTATATGCAAGCTTTTCAATATCTGCTTCAGAAGCACCAAGCTCTTCAAAGTTTTGGGGCATACCGATTGAGATAAGAAAGCTTCTAAGAGCCTCAATACCTTCTTTTGCTGTTCTTTCGGGATGTGCAAAATCCATCTGACAGCCCCATACCCTTACTGCAATCTGAGCGAATCTCATTACATCATGATTCATATTGTAGGTAAATACCGCGGGCATGGTTACCGCAAGTCCTGCACCGTGAGCGCAGTCATACAGTGCGGATAATTCGTGTTCAATCTGATGACTGGTCCAGTCCTGAGAACGTCCGACACCAACAATGTTATTGTGTGCCACCATGCCGGCCCACATAATGTTAGCCCTTGCTTCATAGTCATTAAGATTAGCCATTACCTTGGGAGCTTCGTTCTTCATGGTGAGAATTAATGCTTCAATAAGGCGGTCTGTTACTTCAACATCCTTGGAGTTGGTTAAATATCTCTCATAAAGGTGTGCAACAATATCAGTAATACCGCAGGCAGTCTGGTAAGCAGGCAATGTCTGGGTTAATTCGGGATTCAGCACAGAGAATTTAGGGCGAATGGCATCTCCGCTGGCACCACGCTTAATCATACCGTCTTCGTTGGTAATAACTGAATCGGGTGAGCCTTCAGAGCCTGCTGCCGCAATTGTAAGTACGGTACCTACCGGCAACGCTTCTTCAATACGCTTTCCCTGATAAAAATCCCAGAAATCTCCGTCATAAACCGTACCTGCCGCAATTGCCTTGGAAGAATCGATTGTACTTCCGCCACCTACTGCCAGGATAAAGTCTACATTTTCTTTTTTACAAAGCTCGATACCCTGATAAACAAGACCGCTTCTGGGGTTAGGCATTACACCGCCAAGCTCAACATATGCTACAGAAGCCTTGTCCAATGATGCTTTTACACGATCAAGTAAACCGGAACGTACAACCGAGCCACCGCCGTAATGAATCAGCACCTTTGTACCACCGAATCTCTTTACCAGTTCTCCGCAGTCTTCTTCACGATTTTTACCAAAAGCAAAAAAAGTGGGTGAATAAAAATTAAAGTTTTCCATAGTACCTCCTTTATGGCCGCTTTCTCATAATAACGGCGCTCTTAATTTTATGGATTACAGGCAGACAGTGTCTCCTGCTTAATTCGATATAATCATTATATTCTATGTATCCTGCCAATAATTGTAGATTATACTGATATAATGGTAAGGGACACTTTTTTTGAGGCCAAAAGAATGTGACCATTTTGGTCAATATGTGCACTGACGTCAATAATATCGGGATAATTTGTTTTTACAGGCGCAAGAATATATAATGAGATATATGACAGAGGCATATGAAATAAATGGCAGGCTCAAATGACCTATAAAATGCAAAGAAAAAGGGTCAAATGATCTAAAAAAAGCTAACAAAAATGCTCAGATGAACTTTGTGGGAGGCAAAATTATGGAAGAAAAGTTTATGGGAACCGGTATGATTTTTGTGGCAGATTCATTAACAGGCTTACAGCTTGACTGCGATGTAAGATATGCAATGAGCTGCACAATGAATATTACGGATGAAAAAGATTACAGTCTCGCAACTGCAACAGATAACATTCGGGTAGTTTTGCAAAGGTTTACCGGCACATGCTTTGATGCCTGTTGGAGAACTGTATGCCCCAAAGGTGTGGAGTACACTAACATGATGGAGTTTGCTCCTCAGGTAGCTGAGCAGATCAGGCAGACCATCCAGCCTATTATGAACGCCAGCGGAGTGAGTGTGGAAAAGATGTCTTTCCTGCAGTTAGGACTTATGCAAAAGGAAGAAGAAATGTTTGCATCAATGCGGGCAAAAAAACCGCAGGCCACCTCCACCGGTACTATGAAAGTACCCGAACCGGTGAGCCCCTTTAATGCCCCCGGACCATTTCCTTTTGGCGCAGTAGTGACAAATCCGTCAGAATGGGTATGTAGCTGCGGTAAAAAGAACACAACCAAATTCTGCCCTGAATGCGGTTCCAAAAAACCATAAAGGAGCTTCTTTTGCTTAAGAAGCTCCTATCGTTAAAAACCTAAGCCTGCAAAATAATATTGCAGAATTCACGTATCTCATCATATCTTGAGGCTACGTCTTCTTTGTATTCTATTGAGCATAACCCCAATTTACCGGATGGGTCAATTTCCAAATGACCGTAAAAATGTTCTATACTGCTTATTATTCTCTCACACTCATGCATGCCCGGGCCTGTACGCAAAGCGATACTGTAGCCCTTCTTGCCCGATGATATGGTTGCATGGGGCTCATGGGTGTTGCACCAGGGAGTACAGCGGTCAATAAACACCTTAAACTGCCCTGGGATGTCCGCCCAGTACGACGGAGACACAGCAACAATCCGGTCCGCCCATTCAAACTCACCCATTAACCGGTCCACATCATCACTTTGAAAACATTTGGCAGTGGTATGGCAGCTCCGACAGCCCTTGCAAAGTCCGATAGAATAATCATCGATACAAACACTCTTTACCTCATTATTCGGGCCAACATTTTCCCTAACAATTTTTGCTATTTCAGCAGTAGCTCCGTTTCTTACCGGGCTACAATTAATAATCAGTATTTTCATACAAGCATTCCTTATTTCCCTTAACAAGCAATAATCTAACGAACATTTCCCAAACCTTTTCATCCCCCACAATAGTCATCCTGTCGTTTTGGAAGATTAAATCTTTCTTTTATCATAGCTGCCACCGCACCGGGTTCTAAACCGGTGTTGTCTATTTTTATATAATTTTCAAAGGGGATTTCTCCTTCATTGCTTACAAGACGGTATTTGGTTTCTTCGTTTATCAGGCGAGCCTCTGAAACAGTCAAATCACGCTTGGAAGCTTTGTTCCTTAGCCTGTTTTCACTTTTGTTTCTTTCGATTCGGACTGCTCTGTCGGCCACAAGCTCCACATAGTATACAGTTCCGCCGCTTGCCTCAAATTTATCGGAGAGAGTCCTGATGTAATCCCAATCCGACTGCAT
>JAZUJC010000123.1:0-3506 GCA_045642625.1 Lachnospiraceae bacterium | reverse complement strand
GGGCTGTTCTTAGTGTGGGCCTTAAATATCTTCCTGAGTGGACAAATCGTAGACAGGAAATTGGTAAAAGATATCAAAGAGAAATAGTTAACCCTGCTATAATTCACCAGGTTCATCCCGATAATACCGAGCCGGTATACCATTTATACGAGGTAAAGGTTCCTAACCCCGATCACTTCCTGGAATATATGAAAGAAAATGATATTGAATGTAACAGGCATTATCCTGTTCCCTGTCATTTACAGGAGGCTTATAAAGAGTTGGGCTACAAAGAGGGGGATTGCCCCAATGCCGAGGATTTGGCAACTCATTGTGCCACCCTGCCCCTTTTTCCGGAAATGACGGAACAGGAGGTTGATCTCGTAATAAAGGCATGCAATGCCTATGTCGGTTAGTGCCGTCTAATGTTGAAAGGATATGCACTTTTGTGCATGGATAATATATGTCAGAGCAAAAAATGCGCCCGCGTCACAATGTGATTCATGTAGAGGGTGCCAATGAACACAACTTAAAAAACCTTTCGGTTGATATTCCCAGAGATCAGCTTGTTGTACTTACCGGTTTGTCCGGATCAGGTAAATCAAGCCTTGCTTTTGATACAATTTATGCAGAGGGACAGCGTAGATATATGGAGTCTTTGTCTTCCTATGCGAGGCAGTTCCTGGGCATGATGGAAAAGCCGGATGTTGAGCGAATAGAAGGTCTTTCTCCTGCTATTTCCATTGATCAGAAATCCACTAACAGAAACCCCAGATCAACAGTTGGAACCGTTACTGAAATATACGATTACTTTAGGCTTTTGTATGCCCGTATCGGTATCGCTCACTGCCCTGTCTGCGGACGTGAAATAAAGAAGCAGAGTGTGGATCAGATGGTGGACCAGATTATGACTCTTGAGGAAGGAACCAGGATTCAGCTTCTTGCTCCGGTGGTAAGGGGCAAAAAGGGCCAGCATGAGAAGGTTCTTGATAAAGCCAGAAGAAGCGGTTATGTACGTGCGATTATCGACGGAAGCCAGTATGAACTGTCTGAAGATATAAGCCTTGATAAAAATATAAAGCACAGTATCGATATTGTGGTTGACCGTTTGGTGGTGCGCTCCGATATCCAAAAGCGATTGACAGATTCTGTTGAGACAGTTCTTGCTTTGTCTGAGGGGCTGATGACGGTTGATGTTGTGGGCGGTGAACCAATTTCTTTTTCAGCCAGCTTTTCCTGTCCTGATTGTGAGGTAAGTATTCCTGAAATAGAGACCAGAAGTTTTTCTTTTAACAATCCCTTCGGTGCATGCCCTGCCTGCGCCGGTCTTGGCTATAAGATGGAGTTTTCAAGGGCGCTGATTATACCCGATGAGACAAAAACTTTGAATGAAGGTGCAATTGTAATTAACGGATTTAAATCCATGGGTGATCCTAAGAGCTGGATGCACGCAATTATGGTTGCGCTGATGGAAAAGTATCATTTTGACATGGACACCCCGTTTTGTGATTATCCCAAGGAAATACAGGACCTTATCTGGTTTGGAAACGGTGGCGAGAGATTCATCATCAAATACCAGAGCCAGAGGGGATTTGGTGAATACGAGGTTACCTTCGAGGGTGTTTTGGAGCTTTGCAAAATAAGATATCGTGAAACATTTTCAGAGGCTGCTAAGGCCGAATACGAATCATTTATGAATATTACTCCCTGTGAGAGCTGTAACGGAATGAGGCTTAAGAAAGAATTTTTGGCCGTAACCGTGGGAGATTTGAATATTTATGAAATTACCAATTTGTCGGTAACTGAGCTTATGAAGTTTCTTGATGAAATGAAACTCACGGAGCAGCAGCTGTTTATCGGCAATCAGATACTAAAGCAGATTAATGCCCGTGTTCGTTTTCTGCATGATGTAGGTCTTTCATACCTTACATTATCCAGGGCGACTGCTTCCCTGTCTGGCGGTGAAGCTCAAAGAATCAGACTGGCTACTCAGATTGGTTCGGGGCTTGTCGGTGTGACATATATTCTTGATGAGCCCAGTATTGGCCTCCATCAAAAGGATAATGCAATGCTTTTGAACACATTAAAGCATTTGCGCGATTTGGGTAATACGGTGCTGGTGGTTGAACACGACGAGGAAACTATGCGTGAGGCCGACCACATTATTGATATAGGCCCCGGCGCCGGTGTTAACGGTGGCGAACTGGTGGCTCAGGGTACCTGGAAGGATATTGCCAAGGTTAAAAGGTCTATTACCGGTCAGTATTTGTCCGGCAAGGTTGTTATTCCGGTTCCTGAGAAGCGAAAAGAGCCCGCAGGCTGGATTACCGTTAAGGGAGCAAAAGAAAACAACTTAAAGAACGTAGATGTTTCCTTCCCGCTTGGTGTACTTACCTGTGTAACCGGTGTTTCGGGTTCGGGAAAATCCTCCCTTACCAACGAAATTTTGAACAAATACTTATCCAAGGTGCTTAACAGGGCTCACACCATACCCGGTGCTTTTGATAAGATTGAAGGCATAGAACAGTTAGATAAGATTATTGATATCGATCAGTCACCTATAGGCAGAACCCCCCGATCAAATCCTGCTACTTATACAGGTGTATTTGACCAGATTCGAGATCTTTTCGCTCAAACGAGAGAAGCCAAGGAACGTGGATATAAAAAAGGTCGTTTTTCTTTCAATGTAAAGGGTGGCCGATGCGAGGCGTGCCAGGGTGATGGAATTATTAAAATAGAAATGCACTTTCTCCCGGATGTGTATGTACCCTGCGAGGTTTGCGGTGGCAAGCGTTATAACAGAGAAACTTTGGAATGTCTTTATAAGGGTAAATCTATTTATGATGTGCTTGATATGTCCGTTGATGAAGCGGTCGATTACTTTGAGAATGTCCCTTCGATTCGAGACAAGATAAAGGCTATTCAGGAAGTTGGGCTTGGATATATCAAGCTTGGTCAGCCCAGTACACAGCTTTCGGGCGGTGAAGCACAGCGTGTTAAGCTTGCAGCAGAGCTTTCAAGAAGAAGTACCGGCAAAACAATATACATTATGGATGAGCCCACCACGGGCCTTCATTTTGCCGATGTTCATAAGCTTATTGAGATTATGAATCGTCTAGTTAAGGGCGGAAATACAGTTATTGTAATTGAGCACAATCTTGATGTAATTAAGACTGCCGATTACATTATTGATATGGGTCCTAACGGAGGTTCTGATGGCGGAACCGTTATTGCCAAGGGTACCCCTGAAGAGGTGGCGTTGGTGGAAGGCTCATATACGGGACAGTATTTGAAAAAGATTCTTGAATAGTGTTTCTGCTTTGGTGGGATTTGAATAAAGACCGGTATTTTATTCCATAATTTTTTGGCCGGATATAAAGTATTTTTAAGAAGAGACCGATAAATATACAAAGGTCTCTTCTTTTATTTTTGCATATTAGATTTGATATTATAAAAACTATATAAAACCCTTTATATTGACAATAGTTTCGGTTATAATTACATGAGGTATAAGGATGTATACCTAT
>JAZUJC010000122.1:0-7513 GCA_045642625.1 Lachnospiraceae bacterium | reverse complement strand
AGTCCGCAAGCTTGTTTTGAGACAGGTCATTGGGATCTTCGATACCGTATGAACTCACATGGATTCCGGTAAGTACAAATTCCTTGTATCCCTTTTCACTGAGAGCTTTTATTTCTTCAAGAATTTCCTGCATATCACGACTTCTCACCCTTCCGCGGGCAAAGGGGATAAGGCAGTAGGAGCAAAACTGATTACATCCGTCCTGAATTTTAATATAGGCTCTGGTGCGGTCTGAAGTTTTTGAAAGAAACATTGATTCATAGACATTGGTATGGTTAATGTCAATGATGTCCTTATATTCCTCCGGCCTGTTTTCTTCTATGTATTTATTCAGAATATCTATGATTTCAGCCTTTTTGTTGTTGCCTATCGCTATATCAATTGACGGATCCAGTTCACCGTGATCGTAGGCAGTCTGAACATAGCAGCCGGTAGCAATAACAATTGCACCGGGGTTTTCCTTTTTGGCGCGATGTATCATTTGACGGCTTTTTCGGTCGGCAATATTGGTTACCGTGCAGGTATTTATTACATAGATGTCTGCTTTTTGACCAAAGTCTACAACTTGGAAACCGTTTTCCGTAAATTTTTGTTGCATAATGTCGGTTTCATACTCGTTTACCTTGCAGCCGAGATTATGAAATGCCACAGTTTTCATTTGTTTCTCCAATATTTTTGTTATCTTTTCAGCATTGACAAAGTATTACTGTTTCATTATTATGAAGGCGAAGGTTGAAGTTTAAAGCAAATAAGGAGGTAAATGTACCATGAAAACAGTTCAGATTTCTTTAAATTCCATCGACAAGGTTAAATCTTTTGTAAACGAAATTACAAAGTTCGATTATGACTTCGATTTAGTATCAGGCAGATACGTTATTGACGCTAAGTCAATTATGGGTATCTTCTCACTTGACCTTTCTAAGCCCATCGACTTGAACATCCATGCTGAAGATGGCGCAGCAGAGGTTCTTGAAGTACTCAAACCCTACATAATCTAATAAAATATGTTTCCCTACAGTAGTCATTGCTGCTGTAGGGAACAAAACAAGTTACTGATAATCATTAAACCTTCAACCTAAAAGTACTTTAAGAACCGAAAGCATTTGCTTTTCGGTTCTTTTATTTTGTAGCTTTCGTATTACTCAGTCACTATGATTACTTCATCGGTATCAATTGCTGACTTAATCATTTCGTCAATCTTTTCATCAAGATTGTGCTCATGTCTCTTAATTACCCCAAGATTGGGCTTAGTCACCGGATGTTTTGCCACAAATATTGTACAGCAGTCTTCAAAAGGAAGAATACTGGTCTCATATGTATCGATTTTCTTTGAGATATTAACAATATCCTCTTTGTCAAAGGCGATCAACGGTCTGAATACAGGAAGTGTGCATACTTCATTGGTTACAGCAAGGGACTGGGTAGTCTGGCTTGCAACCTGACCTATGGACTCACCTGTAATCAGGCACTGGCATTCGGTTTCTTTTGCCAGCATTTCGGCAATTCGCATCATATAACGACGCATGATAATAGTAAGCTCTTCATGAGGACAATTCTCATAAATGTAGAGCTGAATCTCTGTAAAATTAATTACATGAAGATAGATAGGTCCTGTGTAAGCAGATACCTTCTTTGCAAGATCTATTACTTTCTGCTTGGCACGCTCGCTGGTATAAGGGGGAGCATGGAAATATACAGCATCAATCTTAAGACCACGCTTTGCAACCATCCATCCTGAAACCGGAGAATCTATGCCACCTGACAAAAGAAGCATACCTTTTCCGTTTGTACCTATAGGCATTCCTCCAAGACCGGGGATTATTTCCGAATATATGTATATTTTGTCTCTTACCTCAACAGTGACAGTTATGTCGGGTTCATGCACATCTACGGATATTTCAGAAAATGCATCCAAAAGCTTTTCACCCACAAGGGCATTTAACTCCATAGAATCAAGGGCATAGCCCTTATTTGAGCGGCGCGAAAATACTTTAAAGGTTGTTTCTTTTTCTTTTACCTGCTGGCCATATACTTTACCAAAGTAATCAACAACCTTTTCACACAGTTCTTCAGGGGGACAGAGGGGTACACGAACAACAGGACAAATTCCCCAGATACCGAATACATGAGAAAGCTTATCAATTACTTCGTCGTAATCAAAGTCAGTCTCCGCATCAAGATAAATTCGCCCGGGAGTTTTCGATACTACAAATTCTCCGTCACACTTCTTCAGTGCATACTTAATCTGACGCACCAGGGCGTCCTCAAACATATATCTGTTTTTTCCTTTAATACCGAGTTCGGCATATTTAATTAAAAATGATGAAAACATATTTATCCTACTTTCTTGTAAATCTGGCATAAAACGGAACAATTTCTCTCAACACTTCCAGTACGTAATCAAGTTCTTCCTTAGTGGTAAACGAAGACATACTGAAGCGAAGGGCTGCATCCATATGTTCCATATCTTTTCCCATTGACTTAAGCGTTGATGACTCTTTCTTGGAATGAGAGGAACATGCCGAACCGGCGGATACATATATTCCCTTATCCTCCAGAGCATGAAGCATTACCTCACTGCGAAGCCCCAAAAAGGAAACATTCATAATGTGTGGTGCAGTCTCTTCAACAAGAAACTCTCCGTTTTCCTGCTTACAGCCGTTAACATCCGCACATTCGATTTTTGACACCTCTGTCAAAAAATATTTTTTCAGTTCATAAAGCTTTCTGCAGTCTTCCTTCATATTTGAAGTAATCATCCCGGCAGCCAGGCCTATTCCGGCTATTCCGGGAACATTCAATGTACCCGATCGCATGCCTTTTTGCTGACCTCCGCCATAGGTTATGGGCTTTATCTTTACTTTGTCTCCAATATAAAGAACCCCTATACCCTTTGGTGCATGTATTTTATGCCCACTGATGCTAAGCATATCAATTCCAAGCTTTTTGGGGTATATTTCAGACTTTCCAAAACCCTGAACCGCATCAACATGAAACAGAGTGGACGGGTTATTGGCTTTAACAAGCTTTGACATTTCGGCTATAGGTTGTAAAGATCCCACTTCGTTGTTGGTGTGCATTACCGATACAAGAACCGTATCCGGTCGAAGCAGGCTTTTTAACTCGTCAACAGATACTACACCATATTCATCAACACCGAGATAATCTATTTCATAACCCTGTTCCTGAAGATATTTAACTGTATTGAGTATGGCAGGATGTTCGATGGACGTGGTAATAATATGATTTCCAACTCTTTTATTGGCCATCACTGCTCCGATAAGTGCTGTATTGTCCGATTCGGTTCCGCCCGAGGTGAAAAGAATTTCTTTTTCACTCACCTTCAGGGCACTTGCCACCTGTCTGGTTGCCTCCGTCACATATCGTTCTGCATCTACACCCTTCATATGAACGCTGGAGGGATTGCCGTAATCCTCAAGCATTATTTTTGTTACCAGCTGCACCACCTCGGGATATACCCGGGTTGTGGCCGAATTATCAAGATAAACATTCATGGCACTAATTCTTTCTTGCTGTAATTCCGACCCACTCACCCTGATGGTCGATATGGAGAATTTCAAGGCCGGCCGCTTCCATACATTGGCGGACTTCGTTTTCTTTTGTATCTATTATTCCGCTTGTAACATACACAGCGCCCTTTTTCATCTGGTTAATAATTACAGGAGTAAGGGGTTCCAAAACGTCGGCCAAAATATTGGCAACAACTACATCATAACATTCATAGCCCACCTCATCCTGAACAGCCTTATCTGAAATGATATTGCCAATCATAACCTTAAATTTGTCAGCAGGAATATCATTGGATTTCATATTTTCATAACAGGCATCAATAGCACAGGGGTCAAGATCCGTTCCAACAGCGGATTTGGCACCGTACATCAGTGAAACTATGGACAAAATACCCGAACCGGTTCCCACGTCCAAAATAACTGTTTCGGGTGTAAGATACTTTTTAATGGAGCGGATGCAAAGCTGAGTAGTCTCATGCATCCCCGTACCAAAAGCAGTTCCGGGATCGATATGAAGAATTTTTTTATCTTTATCTTCGGGCTTAACCTCTTCCCAGGAAGGAATAACCAGTAAATCGTCCACATAGAACTGATGGAAAAACTCTTTCCAATTGTTTATCCAGTCAATGTCTTCGGTTTCGGACACCTCAACGGTTCCCTCACCTATTTCCATATATTCTGCAGTTTCAGCCAGCACACATTTAATATCTCCAAGGATTTTTTCCCTGTCCACATCGTCATTGTCCTCTACGAAACAGCTTATATATGCTATATCATCGTTATCCGGCATATCCGGAAGAATATCCACAAACATCTGCTCCTTATCAAGAGCGGTCAACGGTACCTTATCTTCAATCTGTGCACCCTCAAGACCGTAATCATAAAGATTGCTTACAAGAATATCTTCTGCCTCTGTTATTGTTTTTATTCTAAATTTAATCCACTTCATAAAAAATTTCCTTATATGCTTTTATCATTTATATCAAACCGGACCAAACAGTTTCATTATATTCCGGCCGGTTCAATTTTTACCCTCATATATTTACAGACTACAACTTATCTCTGAGAAGCTCCCAGGCTTTCAATATGGCTATCTGAGTCTTTCCATCTGCAATTTTACCGCTCATCACTTCGCTCACCAAATCTTTTAACGGCAATTCAAACACCTCAAGAAACTCATCCTCATCAAGATCCTGCGCACCCTTATGAAGCCCTGTGGCAAGATACATGGTAATTCTTTCATCCGAGTAGGCCGGTGCCGGGAGATATTCTCCTATATCCTGCCAATTATCGGCCACAAATCCTGTTTCTTCGCGAAGCTCTCTCTTGGCAGCCTCAAGCCTGTCTTCGGTTTTGCTGTCAAGCTTACCGGCAGGGATTTCAATCATAACCCGATTTACAGGATATCTGAACTGTCTCTCCATTATGACATTTCCGTCATCAGTCACCGGGATAACGCATACCGCTCCGATATGTCGTATAAGCTCCCTTTCGGCCTGCTTTTTGTTGGGAAGTTCAATAATGTCTTCCCTGACATGAAGCACGAAGCCGTCATATATATTTTTCGATGAAACCTGAGTTTCCTGTAATTCTTTAATATCCATTTTTGCACCACTTTTATTCTTTTGAGAGTGCGATCACGGATTATCTTGCGAAGCAGCGAACACCCCTGACCGTAAATAATAACTAAAAAATGCTACGGGGTTTATTATAGCACAAACTATACAATAAAGAGAAATGACAATTATGAGAATATTTGTGTATAATTGTGTTGACCATATATGCAAAAGAAGGACTTAATCACATGTATCATTTTTTTGTTGAAGCCAATCAGATATCCGGCACCGAAATCGTAATATTGGGAAAAGATGTTAATCATATAAAAAATGTGCTCAGAATGAAGCCCGGTGAAGAAATATCGGTAAGTACCAAGGACTCCCCCAGCGAATATCGCTGCATAGTAAGAGAGCTTTCCGACGAAAAAGTCACCTGCGAGCTGGCATTTATAAAAGAAGAAGGCAACGAATTGCCCTCAAAAATATATTTATTCCAGGGGCTTCCCAAGTCCGATAAAATGGAACTGATTATTCAAAAGGCCGTAGAACTGGGCGTTTTTGAAATAATCCCCGTTGAAATGAAACGCTGCGTTATGAAGCTTGATTCAAAAAAATCCCCCGCCAAAATCCAAAGATGGCAGGGGATTAGTGAAGCTGCAGCTAAACAGTCCAAAAGAACCATTATTCCAGAAATTAAAATGCCCATGAGCTTTAAGGAAGCGGTTTCTTATGCCGATGGGCTTGAAATAAAGCTCCTGCCCTATGAACTGGCAGACGGCATGGCAAAAACCAAAGAGCTGTTTGCAAGTATTCAGCCCGGACAGTCCATCGGTATTTTCATTGGACCCGAGGGCGGATTTGAACAGTCAGAAGTAGCCCTGGCCATAGAAAAAGGCTTTGAGTCCATAACACTGGGCAAAAGAATACTGCGAACCGAAACAGCCGGCATGGTGGTTCTTTCTCATATTATGCTAAATATGGAAAGCTAATGCATATTTTAAAATCTAGGAAACAATGTCCTGAATCCATATTCTTTTTTTAATGAGTATTGTACCTATTACTACCTTGATGAAATCAAGAGCCTGAACACAGGGGTACAATACAATAACCGGAATGTTTGTGAATCTGCTTAGTGCGAAAGCCACCGGCCATGACACAACCCACAAAAAGACCGAGTCAAACAGGAAGGTAATAAAGGTCTTACCACCCGATCTGATGGTAAAATAAGCACAGTTAAGATAAGAACCCACGGGCATAAACAAGGCCGCAATTCTCATCAATGACACAGACAATTTTCTTATATCATCCGAGGTGTTGTATAACAGCGGAAAAAGTGGTGCTGTCACAATCAGTATCAGTGCCATAACCGATGTTGAAAGCACACCCAGGGTTATCAGTTTTCTGTCTACATCCACAACCTCTTCCAGGTTTCCTGCGCCCAGGGTCTGGCCAACAATAATCGCCACAACCGAACCCATGGATATAAGTACCACATTAAACAGATTAGTTATTGTATTTGATATGTTAAATGCCGCAATTACTTCGAGTCCTCTCAGAGAATAGCACTGTGCTAAAGCAGACATACCAAAGGACCAGAAAAACTCATTTAAAAACAAAGGAGTTCCCATAATCAGGACCTTTTTAAACAGCTGACCGGGAACCGTAAAATGCCTGTACAGACCCACCGCAAAAGCTGCTCTTTGTTTATGAGTATGAGTCCACAATACCACAATTGCCAGCTCAACAAATCTTGAAAGAACCGTTGCAACAGCCGCGCCAACCACACCAAGCTCAGGTGCTCCGAAGTGTCCGAAAATCAAAATATAGTTAAAGCAAAGATTAATGCCGACCGCAATAAGCCCCGCCACCATAGGAACATTGGTTTCGCCCGATTCACGCAGGGTCCCGGAATAGGAGCTTGTCACCGCAAAAGGTAACAGTCCGACAAGCATAACCGCCAGATATTCTTTTGCCTCGGAAAGAGTCATTGCCAGGTCGATGTTCTGATTATTATCATGCAAAAACAGCATTATCAAATCTTCCTGCCAAAAGAACATAACACTGACCCCAATGACAGCAAGCAAAACTGAGTAAATCAGTTTTAATCGCATGGTATACCTGACACCTTCGTCATTTTTTTGACCCACATATTGTGCCGTATATATGCCCGGTCCGGATACTGCGCCAAAAACTGCCAGGTTAAATACAAACATAAGCTGGTTAACTACAGAAACACCGGTCATTTGTTCAGTGCCTACCGAGCCTACCATTACATTGTCCAGCATATTTACGAAATTGCTTATACCGTTTTGAATAATTATAGGCAAAGCAACCGCTATTACCATTTTATAAAATTTTCTGTCACCAAAATATTTTTTCATAGCAATGGATAAATTATCAAAAAAACAGAGGTGCGTCAATATACGC
>JAZUJC010000121.1:0-6124 GCA_045642625.1 Lachnospiraceae bacterium | reverse complement strand
GGACTTCTTACACTCATGGCAATGGCCGGACTGATGGTTCCATGCAGTACTGGTTCCGAGATATCTGTATTTGACAGAGTTCTGGCTGGAATAGGTGATGAACAGAGTATCGAGCAGAGTCTCAGTACCTTTTCTTCTCACATGAAATCCATTGTTTATATATTAAAGCACGCCGATGAAAATTCCCTCTGCCTCTTTGATGAGCTTGGAGCGGGAACAGACCCCACAGAGGGTGCTGCGCTGGCGATTGCAATACTTCGTTTTCTTCATGATCGGGGAATCCGCTCCATGGCAACTACTCATTACAGTGAGCTAAAGCTTTTTGCGCTTTCTACTGATTTTGTGGAGAATGCATGCTGCGAATTTGATGTGGAAACCCTTTCTCCTACTTACAGACTGCTGATAGGTATCCCCGGTAAATCCAATGCTTTTGCAATATCATCAAAGCTTGGACTAAGGGGCGATATTATTGAAGCGGCCAAGGCAACCATTTCCGAAGATTCCGAGCATTTTGAAGATGTAATTGCCAACCTTGAGACTTCAAGAGTGAAAATGGAGAGAGACAGGGAAGAACTCGATAAAAAAATTGCCCTGTACGAGCAGGATAAGAAGGCCCTGGACGAGAAGCTTGAGAGGCTTAATGAGTCCAGAGAGCGTATTCTCAGAGAGGCCAATGAGGAGGCCAGGGATATTTTGGCCGAGGCCAAAGAATATGCCGATGAAACAATCCGCATAATGCAAAAGACAGGCACCAACATTTCCATGAAGGACCTTGAGGCCCGCAGGCAAAGTGTCAGGGGCAAGATGGACGACAAGAGCAGTAAGCTTGCTATAAAGAAGGATGCCAAGGCTTCCGTAGGTGTAAACAGTAAGGACCTTCATATAGGTGATATGGTCAAAATAGTATCTATGGGGCTTAAAGGAACGGTAAGCACATTACCGGATGCCAGGGGTAATCTCTATGTACAGTGCGGTATTATCAGGTCTACCACAAATATTAAAGATATTGTTCTTGTACAGGAGGAAGAAATAACTGCACCGGGCATTAAAAAGGGTCCCTCTGTCGGAAAAGGCTCCGGAGCAGGCAAAATAAAAATGTCCAAAGCTATGAACATCTCCTATGAGCTTAATTTAATCGGCCAGACGGTGGACGAGGCACTGGCTGTGCTGGATAAATATTTGGATGATGCGTATCTTTCTCATATGTCTCAGGTAAGGATTGTGCATGGAAAAGGAACCGGAGCTCTTAGAAACGCAGTGCAGTCCCACTTAAGAAAATGTAAGTATGTGGCATCGTACAGAGCCGGTGAGCATGGTGAAGGAGATGCCGGAGTAACTATTGTAGAGTTTAAATAAACCATTAGGCCTATTTTGGTTTCAAAGAAATTAGAGGATAAAAATGATTAATAAACAAAGAATTCTGATTGTAGATGATGATAACAATATAGCCGAGCTGGTTTCTTTGTATTTGGTTAAGGAGTGTTTTGACACCACAATTTGCAATGATGGTGAGTCAGCTCTTGAAACCTTTGATTCTTATGAGCCCAGTCTGGTTCTTTTGGACCTGATGCTGCCGGGCATTGACGGATATCAGGTGTGCAGGTCAATAAGAGCCAAATCCCAGGTGCCCATAATAATGCTCTCCGCCAAGGGCGAAGTGTTTGATAAGGTGCTGGGGCTTGAGCTGGGTGCCGATGATTATATCGAAAAGCCCTTTGATTCCAAGGAGCTTGTAGCCAGGGTAAAGGCCGTATTGAGGCGCACAAAAACAGTGACACCCGAGCCTCAGGAATCAAAGGATAAGCTGGTGGAATATCCCGATTTGCGCATTAATCTTACGGACTATTCGGTTGTGTATATGGGTGAATCGGTGGATATGCCCCCCAAGGAACTGGAACTGTTATACTTTTTGGCTTCACAGCCCAATCATGCATTTACCAGAGAGCAGCTTTTGGACAAAATCTGGGGCTATGAATATGTGGGTGACACCAGGACTGTGGATGTTCATATCAAGCGCCTTCGAGAAAAAATCAGCGACCATGAGCAGTGGAAAATAACCACTATTTGGGGAATAGGATATAAGTTCGAAACCAGATTATGAAAAGAACCCTTTATTTAAAATTCTTACTTGCATATTTAATATTCGGTATATTCGGATTTATAATTGTCAGCTCTTTTGTGTCTTCAACCACATATAACAGGCTTATAAAAGAAGAATCCGAGTCTCTATACAGAGAGGCTACCCTTATCGCAAATACCTATGCCAATGACCTTTATACCAATGACAGGGCTCTCGATGAGGTTAAGGAGCAGATGGATTCTCTTGCTACTTTTATGTCGTCCACTATTTGGATTATTAACCCTTCAGGTCGTATGGTGCTGGATTCCGACATGCCTCTTGATGTGTCCAATGAGCGAGTTATCGGGGGCTTCGATCCTACGGTAACCGAGGACAAATACTATACCACAGGAACCTTCTTCGATACCTTTGATCAGAAAATGCTTAGTGTATTTGCACCCATTACCGCTGATTTTAAGGTTAAGGGGTACGTGGTTATACACACGCCCATTGCTTCGATTGAAAGGCAGAGCGATAACTTTTTGGCAGTTTCCTACCTTCTTTTGATTATTTTGTTTGTATTGTCTCTGATTATTTTGTTCTTTTTCACGGAGATGGTATATTTGCCCCTTAAAAAGATTACTGAGGCTACAGAGCAATATGCATCGGGAAACCTGCACTACGAATTCAGTGTGGATTCGGGAGATGAAATGGGTTATCTTGCTGCAACTCTTTCTTATATGGCGTCGGAAATCGCCAGGGGTGAGGACAACCAAAAGAAGTTTATTGCCAATGTTTCTCACGATTTCAGGTCACCGCTGACCTCAATCAGGGGATATCTTGAAGCCATGATAGATGGAACCATTCCCCCTGAAATGTACGAGAAATACTTGGGAATAGTACTTAGTGAAACTGAGCGATTGACAAAGCTTACCAACGGGTTGCTGGCACTTAATAACCTGAATATGAAGGGTATGGTGCTTGATTTATCGGATTTTGACATTAATGAGGTAATAAGAAAAACGGCAGCCAGCTTTGAAGGCACATGTACCAAGAAGGCAATTGGCATAAGCCTTGTATTAACGGGAGATAATCTGTATGTTCATGCCGATGAGATGAAGATTGGACAGGTTATTTATAACCTCCTTGATAATGCGATTAAATTTTCACCTCATGATTCCACAATAACCATAGAAACTACCGAAAAGCACAATAAGGTATTTGTTTCGGTTAAAGATAAGGGCATCGGAATCCCCAAGGATGAAATCAAGTTTGTTTTTGACCGTTTCTACAAGTCCGATCTTTCCCGAGGAAAGGATAAAAAGGGAACCGGTCTTGGACTTGCAATCACAAAAGAGATTATTGTTGCTCACAATGAACATATAAATTGCATAAGCACAGAGGGTGTGGGAACTGAGTTTATTTTCTCGTTGCCCGGTTCTGAGGATTAATAGTTTATGAATAAGGACAGTAAGGACGAAAAGATTAATACAATTGAAAAAGAAAGTCCCGAAAAAAAGGTTGGAGAGACTGAGGTAGGTGCGCCGGGCGATAAGGATAGCAAAGAATTTGTCTTTATGCGGGAGCAGATTAAGGCACGTCCCATTAATAAGGGAAAGCTTGCCAGAAATACATTTGTTTCAGCTCTTTCGGCGGTTATTTTTGGCCTGGTAGCCTGTGTTACATTCTTTTTGCTGGCGCCGGTTGTCAGTGGATATTTTGAAAAGGATGAAGAGGTTGAGGAGGAAAAACCCAACGTTGTAGTCTTTCCCGAGGAAACAATCGAGGAAGAGATGAAGCCTGAGGATATGCTTATTACCTCGGAGCCTGAAATTGACTGGTCGGAAATTGAAGCTCTGTCCGAAGAGGAAATTGCCAAGGCAATTAGCTCCATCGAGTTTACGGTGGCTGATTATCAAAAGATGTACCGTGCCATGACTTCCATAGCAGAGACGGCACAAAAAAGCCTTGTCAGAGTCAGAAGTGTAAAAACGGATACCGACTGGTTTGATAATATGTTTGAAGAAACGGACGAGGTTCCGGGTCTTGCGGTAGCCGACAACGGTGTAAATTTGTATTTTGTTTCTTATGCCTCCAAGTTAAGTGATGCAGAGGACATTTATATTACATTTTCCAACGAAGTATCCGTAAGGGCTTATATTCAGGCAACGGATCCATACACGGATATGTGTATTTTGTATGTTCCCTGCGGAAACGTTAATGTGGCAACAAGAAAAGGTCTTGAGATTGCCAATCTTGGTATATCCAATTCTTCTTCTTTAAGGGGTGGCCTTGTCATTGCAATAGGAAGCCCAATGGGAAGTTACGGTTCCCTGAATATTGGATTGATTTCCCTTGTAGGAAAAAGTATAGATGTAACCGACAACAATTATAAGAAGCTTTATACCGATATATACGGAAGCACCAATGCCATGGGAGTGCTGGTGAACCTTCGTGGAGAGATTATTGGATTAATTGACACCAAATATGTGGGGAGTGATTCCAAAAACCTGATTAGTGCAATTGGAATTTCCGAGCTTAAGAAGACTATCGAGAATATGATAAACGAAAAGCCTCTTACCTATGTGGGTGTTCACGGAGCAAAGGTTCCCGACGAGGCAATCAGTCAGTATGAGGTACCAAACGGTGCATTTATAATTTCGGTTGAAATGGATTCGCCTGCGATGTTAAGCGGCATTCAGGCCGGCGATATAGTTGTGGGAGTAGGTGGGAAAATAGTAGTTGATTACAACACTCTGGTGGCAGCCTTCAGAGAGCTGGAGCCGGATGTTGAGGTGCAGATAAGAGCCTACAGGCTTGGTCAGGACGGATATAAAGAAATGACCTTCAGTCTTATTCCGTCGTTATTGCAGTAATTTATTACATTGGAGGAATATTTAAATGAAATATATTAAGGATCTTCGTGAGGGAGAGCGTGTTCAGGGAATATATCTTTGTAAGCAGAGAACCAGCGCGGTTACCAAGAATGGTAAGCCCTACGATAACGTTATTTTGCAGGATAAAACCGGGTCCATTGACTGCAAAATATGGGATGTGGGCAGTGCGGGAATAAGTGATTTCGATGCACTGGATTATATTGATATTGTGGGAGATGTTTCTGTATTTAACAATGCAATGCAGATATCGATAAAGAGAGTCAGGGTAGCTTCAGAGGGCGAATATCAGCCCGGTGATTACTTACCCGTAAGCTCTAAGGATATTAATGAAATGTATAAGGAGCTTACAGATATTATCGGTACTGTATCCAATAAATATTTGAAAGCCCTGCTGGAAGAATTCCTTGTAAATGATAAGGAATTTGTGAAGGCTTTCAATTTTTGCAGTGCGGCAAAGAGTGTTCACCATGGATTTGTGGGAGGGCTTTTGGAGCATACCCTGTCTGTAACAAAGACCTGTGATTTTATAGCAAATAACTACCCTATCGTTAACAGGGATTTACTTATAACTGCAGCAATTTGTCATGATATCGGTAAGGTTAAGGAATTTTCTGCGTTCCCTATAAACGATTATACCGACGAGGGTAATCTTCTTGGCCATATTGTAATGGGATATGAGATGATTGGGCAGGTGGCTGCAAAGATTGATGGATTCCCGGTGAATCTTGAAAACGAGCTTAAGCATTGCATACTGGCACATCACGGTAAGCTGGAATTTGGTTCACCTAAGCGCCCGGCACTTATCGAGGCTGTTGCACTTAATTATGCCGATGATTTGGATGCCAAGATGGAAACCTTTAAGGAAGCTCTTGAGGCAGGAGTTGAGCCCGGATGGCTTGGCTTTAACAAGATGCTGGAGTCAAATATAAGATCTACAAAGGGCGACCAGTAATAATCTGTTTGGATTGGACTACATTATTTACAGAGTGGTTTCTGCGCTTCAAAAGTCTTTAAACAGAATAATATTTTATGCATTGTCATTTTTGCTTTTTGCAAATGTATTATTAGGTCATTTTGTTTTTTGCATTATTCAATAATCTGATTTTTTGTAAGCAAAATAAATATCTCCCATACAATCTGCCGTATGCCGAATTTTAA
Organism: Lachnospiraceae bacterium; assembly: GCA_045642625.1. Classification (GTDB taxonomy): domain Bacteria; phylum Bacillota; class Clostridia; order Lachnospirales; family Lachnospiraceae; genus UBA1258. The sequence continues at coordinate 10 of JAZUJC010000121.1, read as the reverse complement.
TTTATTTATT
>JAZUJC010000120.1:0-2488 GCA_045642625.1 Lachnospiraceae bacterium | reverse complement strand
GGCATATTGTCCGAAGTAAGTGCAGAAGCATACTCGTGACTGACAACAATGGCAGAACCACCGTTATCCAGTGCATTTTTATACATTTCCTGATACATACCGCTTATCTCTTCCCCGGTAGCTACAATAGAGGAAACCTGGAACTCCGGATCCGAGGTAAGGCTTCCCTGGCCGGGGAAATAGCCGAGAGCTACAAGCATATCATTTTCTTTATATGCGTTCACTCCTTCGAAAACCATTCTTGAAACGATTACGGTATCATTGCCAAAGCAACGATTGTTCATATAATAGGCATCAGCTGTCTCGTCGTTAGCCAGCACATCCGCAACAACACCTATGTTAAAATCAATTCCCAGTCCCTTTAAGTAATCTGCAATTACCTTGTGGTCCACATAGGCCTGATAGGGATCCTTTGTCTCTCCTATCTGAGCCTGAGTTCTTGTTGCGGTAAGGCCCAGCTTATTGCCAACCACCGTATTTCCGGTCTCTTCGGTAACCATAAGGAAAATCGGATATTTACAGTAATTTCTGGTATTAGAAAGCATTTGAGAAAACTGATCGGCAGAAACGATATTCTTTTCACCGTAAATAATACCGCCTACAGGATACTGTTCAAGAGCTGCTCTTGTACCGTCTCCTGCCTGAACAACAGTATCTACTCCGGTTATCTGCTCGGGTCTTACGATAAAGAGGCCAAGTACCTTTTCTTCAAGGGTCATACCTGCGATCTTGCCCCTTAAATATTCCTCAAATATTTCCATATCATCGGGACCCTCGTCCACATATTCAGGGATATCAACAACCACATCATCTTCTTCGATAAAGAAATCCCCCGTGGAGCTGTTATCCTCGGCTTTCACAACATTTTCTTTGCCTTCCGACGAATTACCTGAGAAACCGCCAAGGGTTCTTATCAAAAAGAAAACTCCGGTTCCTATAAGTGCAAGAACAAAAAACAAAACCACAAAAGCCCAGGCTCTGGCACTCTTATGTTTTCTGCGAACATTGCTCACATTTCTGCGCCTTCTTTGCGGTTTTGTATTTATATAATCAAGATATTTATTGTCTTCGTTGTTTTTGCCCATATTCCTAACAAATCAATTCCCTTCAAAAGAATATACAAAGTATATTTTACAACAAAAAGCGCTTTTTTACCACAAAATATGGAACCTGACACATCAAATTTACAGGCAAAAAAATAAAACCCTGCCAGTCAAAAGACTGACAGGGTTTCCACAAAATCATTATTTACCGCTACCGGGATTTATAATCTTACTACCACAAAAATATCGTAAATTGCCTTAATTGCAGCTTCGAAATCATCATTGGCAACACCGATGATAATATTTAACTCACTGGAGCCCTGGTCAATCATCTTTACATTGACATTGGCATGCGCAAGTGCAGAGAAAATACGGCCTGCGGTACCACGGGCAGATTTCATGCCACGACCTACAACCGCAATAAGTGCAAGGTCTGCTTCAATATCAAGAGTATCAGGATTTGCAAGCCTGTGAATAGTTGATACTACCTGCTGTTCCTTATGAAGGAATTCATCCTGATGAACAAAAACAGTCATTGTATCAATACCTGAAGGCATGTGTTCAAAGGAAATACCGTTGTCTTCAAAGGCCTGTAAAACCTTACGGCCAAATCCGATTTCAGTGTTCATCATATCTTTTTCAATATTAATGGAGCAGAAGCCCTTCTTTCCGGCAACGCCGGTAATGACATATTTGGATTTCTGACAGGTTGATTCTACAATCCAGGTTCCCTTATCTTCAGGAGCATTGGTATTGCGAATATTAATCGGAATGCCCTCTGTTCTTACGGGGAAGATAGCATCCTCGTGAAGAACGCTGAAGCCCATGTAGCTAAGCTCACGAAGTTCTCTGTATGTAATGGTTTCGATAGGTGCAGGATTCTCGATAATACGGGGATCTGCTACCAAAACACCGGAAACGTCGGTCCAGTTTTCGTAAACATCTGCCTTGCAGGCTCTTGCTACTATTGAACCGGTAATATCAGAACCGCCACGGGAGAAGGTTTTGATTGTTCCGTCCGGAAGTGAGCCGTAAAATCCGGGAATAACTGCGTGAACGGATTCCTTAAGACGCTCTTTAAGGATTTCGTTTGTTTTGTCGGCATCAAATTCGCCGTTTTCCATAAATTTAATAACTTCGGCAGAATCAATGAAATCCCAGCCAAGATAAGCTGCCATAATTTTGCCGTTTAAGAATTCACCGCGGGAAGCAGCGTAATCCTTGCCTACCTGCTTTAAGAAATCTTCACTGATTTTGCCAAAATCCTCTTCAAGAGAAATCTTCACACCAAGGCCATCGATAATTTCCTGGTATCTTGCCTTAATTCCTTCCATTTCAGCTGCCATTTTCTTGGGTGCATCCTTATCTGCAGCTGCACTGTAGCAGGAATAGAGCATATCTGTTACTTTAATATCATCGGAAAATCTTTTTCCGGGAGCAGAGGG
>JAZUJC010000119.1:0-1986 GCA_045642625.1 Lachnospiraceae bacterium | reverse complement strand
AAGGACCTTGAAAAAGGTTTTGATTATCGAAAAATCACAATAGAAAAGAAAGAATAAAAGATGAAGATACTTGCGATGGACAGCTCGGGGCTCACCGCTTCGGTGGCAATTATAGAAGATGACATTGCCGTAGCTGAATATTCAGTAAATTATAAAAAAACACATTCTCAGACCCTTGTGCCTATGATGGATGAGATATCGCGCATGACTGAGCTTGACTTAAAAACCCTTGATGCAATAGCAATATCAAAGGGTCCCGGTTCTTTTACAGGTTTAAGAATCGGTTCAGCTACAGCCAAGGGACTGGGGCTTGCATTGGATATACCGATTGTGGAAGTGTTTACCACTGACGCCTTAGCCTATAACCTTTACGGTTCAGGGGATTTGGTGTGCCCCATAATGGACGCCAGGCGTGACCAGGTTTACACGGGAATATATGAATTTGTGTCTGAGGGTGAAGGCTTTGTTATGAACACTCTGCTTGGTGCTTCAGCCCTTTCCATAGATGAATTGGCCGGTAAAATTAATGAAATAGGCCGACGGGTAGTATTTTTGGGTGATGGTGTTCCGGCTTTTGCCGATAAAATAAGAGAGAGCATTAATTGCGGTTTTTCTTTTGCCCCTGCCCATATGAACCGTCAGAGTGCTGCTTCGGTAGGTGCTTTGGGCATGCTCTATTTAAAAGAAGGCAGGTGTGTTTCCAGTGACGATCATGTGCCGGAATACTTGAGACTGTCGCAGGCAGAGCGGGAAAGAAACGAGAGAGCGGCTCATGAACAGTAATATTTTGGTGCGCCTGATGGAAGAACGGGATTTGGACCGGGTGTGCGAGATAGAGGAAGCTTCTTTTTCAATGCCATGGAAAAGAGACGACTTTGCCGGGCTTATATCTGATTCGGGCAGTGAATATTTTGTGATGGAAAAAGACGGGCAGGTAATCGGAGCTGCCGGTTATACCGACCAGGTCGGTGAAGGATATATCAATAATGTGGTGATTTGTCACCCGCAAAGAGGTCTTGGCTTGTCCAAAATTCTTGTTAAGCAGGTCTTGGATGCAGGCCTTGAGAAGGGAATTCATGATTTTACCCTTGAAGTCAGGGTTTCAAATATTCCCGCCATTAAATTGTACGAGAGTCTGGGATTTGAAAGCGCAGGGGTGCGTAAGCACTTTTACGAGCATCCGGCTGAGGATGCCTATGTTATGTGGCTCAGGTCCTATGGGGATAGTAAATGTTAGAAGTAGCGCTTTTAGGCACCGGGGGAATGATGCCCCTGCCGTACCGTTACCTGACGTCTCTGATGCTCAGATATAACGGCAGCAACATATTAATAGACTGTGGTGAAGGAACTCAGGTGGCCATGAAAAAGAATGGCTGGAGTCCAAAGCCCATTGATGTAATGTGCTTTACCCATTACCATGCGGACCACATAAGCGGCCTTCCGGGGATGCTTCTTACCCTTGGAAATGCCGAAAGAACAGAACCGCTTGTAATGATTGGTCCTAAAGGACTTACCAGGGTAGTTCCCGCACTAAGAACAATTGCTCCGGAGCTTCCTTTTGATATTTCCTTGATTGAAATTCAGGATAATTTTCAGACCTTTGATTTTGGCGGTTACAGGATAGAAGCCTTCAGGGTAAACCATAATGTTCTTTGTTACGGTTACAATGTGGTTGTTAACAGGGCACCCAAGTTTGATGTTGAAAGGGCTAAGGCCAACAATATTCCGCTGAAAGCATGGAATCCGCTTCAAAAGGGCAATGAGGTAACAATTGATGGTGTGACCTACACTCCGGATATGGTGCTTGGTGGTTCCAGGAAAGGTCTTAAGGTTACTTATTGTACCGATTCGCGCCCTACGGATTTTATCGTGGAAAATGCCAAGGATGCCGATTTGTTTGTCTGCGAGGGTATGTACGGCGAGCCTGACAAGCTTGAAAAGGCCAAAGAACATAAGCATATGACCTTTTATGAAGCAGCCAGAATG
>JAZUJC010000118.1:0-5132 GCA_045642625.1 Lachnospiraceae bacterium | reverse complement strand
CCACAGTTTCATCCACAGAGCCAAAATCATACATGGGAAGAATATGAAGATGAGTAACCCCTAAATCCTTTATATGATCAAGACCGGTAGGAATACCGGCTGAAGTTGTTGTTCCGGTTTCGGCAACTCCCAGGAACTTTCCCTGATTTACAATACCGTTATCGCTTCCCACAGTTAAATCTCTTATGTGAGTCTCGTATATTATGGCATCAGTCATTGATTTTCCCGCAAAAGGATTTACATCACTGTCCCAGCCTTCCGGGTTGGTTGATGCAAGGTCCAACACCATAGACCTTTTTCCGTTTGCACCCGAAGATCTGGCATAGGGATCCATAGCGGTTTTTGAGTCACCATCAATTGTGACATTGTAAACATAGTAGGTGCCGTTTAAATCTCCTGTCACCTCACATACCCAGGTTCCCTTTTCGCTTTTGGTCATTTCAACCTCTTCAATAAGGTCGCTTTTTGCCTGAGTACCGCTTTCGAAACGCTTTAAAGACACACTGTCAGCTGTAGGTGCCCAAACACGAAAAGTAGTTTTTTCTTTGGTGTAGGTATATCCTAAATCATTTCCGGTATAAGTATATTCTTTTTCAAATTCATCGGTGGAATAAACAATTGGCATAATAACGTTGTACTTTGTCTCCTCGTAGATAATAGTATATTTTCCGAAGGTATCGAGCTTTTCCTCAAGAGTTACCCGGTAAAGACTGTTTCCGCAATCGGTAACATCTTCAATTTCTATTTCCTGGGTCTTCTTCATTACCGTAAAGGCAGAAGAAAAATCACCGGGAATGTCGGCAGTCATCTGCACATTTATCGCTCTATCTCCATCGTATGCAGCCTTTTTCAGCTTTACACCCACAAGACAGTCATCCCCGTATTCTTTGGTGCAGCCCTCAACTCCCGATTCTACATACACATGTACAGTTCCGGAAACCACCTCGGAAATATCAATGTACTGGTCCTTATCAATATCCTTGGTCCAGTCCTGGGTTCTTACAATAAAGCCAACATTCATTGTGCCCGGGGTAACTTCAAGAGTTGCCACCATATCACCGTCCAGGTCTTCAAATGCATATCCGGCTCCGTCCTTACCCTCTTCCCAAAACCACACATCCCAGGCAGAATAATCTCCGTCAGCTCTGTGATAGTGAAGCTTAATTGTAGGGCCGCCTTCGGCACTGGCTTTTATTCCGAAGGTTAAGAATCCTAAAATTACACATAATGCATAAACAGCTGCCATTGCCATGGCACTAATCTTTCTTTTCATTTCCCATACCCCTTTTCGAATCGGTCAAAAGAACGTCAGATCTCATTAATCTGATTTTTGATTTGTTCTACGAAAATTTACGAAAATTTACGAAAATTTATAAATAAATAATAACACCGGGGTTAGAAAAAAACAAGTTAATTCTCACTCCCGGTGCAAATACATTTTTCAAATATAATTATAATTCGTATACCCAAATCTTCCAGAAGGATTTTTCATCCTCATATACATTGAACAGGCTTATTCCCTGAGCTTCACAGTCACCTATTTCACAGCCGCTGAATATAAACCTGCAATTAAGCTCTCTAAGGCCGTCCAGATCAAACTCCATTCCGGTTATAACTGCATCGGTATTACCCGGAATCATATACGCTCCGCCGAATTCCGAATAGAACAAATAGCAACGGTTTCCCCAGTCATAAAAGTAATCACTGCAAAGCTGATTTTTAGCCAGTTCTTTTTCTATTATCGCGCCAAATTTCTTTTTATATTCAAGGGGATAATCGTTGGAGTATCCATCCACCGTATAAAAGCCGCTCATCAATGCCGGCACAGGGCTTAAAGCCAAATTAGCTATACGATACTGATTTTCTTCCATTCCGTATGCCGCCTTAATATCACTTCTAATGGCCTCCATCTGATTTTCGGCATAAAGAGCCTCCCAGGAAATATATCCTGTTATATCGGAACCATTATTAATCTGATTGATATTCTGGTAAAAAATACAATCGGGATTTTTGCCTACATAAAGAAGCGTGGGCAGATACAAAGCAAAAACTGCAAGCAGTCCGCACAGGGGAAGTTTATCCCTCATCAATTTCCATATAAGCCCCAATGATACACCGAGAAGAACATACCACTCGCCCGGAAGCAGCCAGAAAAATCGTTGGAACTGGAATGTCTTTATCATTCCACCTATGGAGTTTCGCACATCAGCCATAAAATCTGAGGCAAAAAGTGCATACAGAAGCCCGGTCACAATTAATGCTGCCACGGTGGCCAGATAAATTTTTCCAAGCTTTTCTTTTTTGTATATATCATATATTGCAACAGGCAACGCAACCAGGGCAGGAATAAATATATACTTATGGAATGACTCGTAGTGCTGCATTCCATGTATCATTACGCCTTTAAAGGTACCAAAGAAATTGAAACCGTTAACTACATATTCCTCACGGTGGCTTACAAACTCTCCGCCAAAGAACAACTGAGAAATAAGGTCAATATTTAAAACTGCGTAAATAAGCCCAAGAGTGAGTATTGCCACCAATATAGCCCTCTCACTTTTTCTTTTGGCAGTAAGCTTGGCAAGATAAAAGAGCCCCAGCACAATAATTGCTGCATACCCAACCAGTACAAGGCTTGAGGTTACTGCATAAAAGGAAATTCCCAAAACCGGTAAAACAAGCTTTGTATATCTTTTCTTCCTGTGTACATATTCTTTTTGATTCATGGCATCATGAAGATAAAGGACACAGGCTATAAGCCACGGAGTACCGCTTATGGATACGCCATAAATATTTCTGAAAGGCAAAAGAGCAAATACCGCCCCTGCCAAAAGTGCCATAATACTGCTGTCTGTAAGGCGCTTTACGCACATATAAGTTCCGATTCCTGCCACCAGTACAACAATTGCATACATAATGACAAAAGCCGGAAACACGGGAAATATCTTAAATAAAACAACAAAACCCGGGGCAAAAGGCTTCAAGCTGGTGGACGGAACACCGCACATCATCTGCTCAAAGGTGTGTGCTCCGGAATATCTTGCAGGAAAAACATAGTTCAATATAGTTTCATCAAGCTGATCCAGCACGGGAAATACTGCTCCCCGGCCAAGAATCAGTATGGGCAAAAGAATGATAAGCACAACAACAAAGCACACTATTTCAAGGTGTGCCTTATCAGCCTTTTTTATAATTGTCGCCAATTTGGAATAAAATGCTTTCATCATTGCCTTCTGATTTTAGTTGATCTGTGCTTCAAAATTTTTAAGACCACCCTCCGGGTTTAAATGAAAATGATCCATATAATCTTCTTTAACTATACCGCAGGCTTCCGGATTATATGAGCCACATACTCGAATACCTCTTTTGGATGCCTCGGCTTTTAAATATTCTTCTGCATTAATTACACCACCAAATTTATCATTAGTAACAAACTCATTGTAATAATTGGGATACCAGCAGGGCAGATACAGCACAACCTCCACATTCTTTGAAATAAGATAGTCCAGCAATGCCTCCCATTCACCGGTCTGTTTTGATGACAATTCCTCAAAATCGGTCATACAGTATACGGCACCGACAGATATGTCCCAATCAGCCGCATTATCCATATCGATTACGGAATTATAGCTGTAAACTGCCGGTATTCTTTTTCCGTTGGCCAAAATCTTTGGATACTCGCCTTCACCGATATCGTTAACCCCGTTAACGTAGGAGGCGTTAATTCCGTTAATCTTAGCCTGCACACTGCTTTGAAAATATGAAAAAGAAAACAGTTCCTTAAACTTTTTAAGCTCACCGTTTTCGAAAAAACCACCCTTGCGTTTATTGCCTGAAATCATTGCTTTGGCATCGGCAGCATAGCTGTTTAGACTTTCCTGACGAATACCCAGTCCATCCATAAAAATATAGGGATCAACACCGATTATCAAGGTTTCGGGCAAGCGGTCATACTTATCAAGGAGTCCTACAGTGGCATAATAATCATCCAAAAACTCCCCACTCATTCCGATATTTTCATACTCATCAAACTGCCAGTCCACATACAAAACATGACTTGAACCCATAACCATTACGGGAGCGGTTTTGTCCATGGAAGCTATTTTCTTTTCTAAGAGCTTACCTTCATCAAAATCGCCTACAATTTCCACCGCTTCATAATCTTTCAAACCGTCGATAATGTAGTCGGTCATGGAAGCATGATAAATATTGGCGGGATCTACAAAATAGTTTGTTAAAGCCACCAATGCCATAATCGGAACAAATAAAATCAGGCATCTGATTATCCACTTTTTCACTTACATCCCACCCTTTCTAACAGAATAGCAAAACAAAAGCCGCAAGTTCCTGTGCGGCTTTTCACGAGGCGTAAGCCTGTTTTGCAAACTAGTAAAAAGGCTGTCAGACCGGACTGCCGGCTGACGGCCTTTATAATTTTTATACCATTACCGAAAAAAGAAAATGGCTTAATCCACTTCAGCCTCATTATCGGGCTTATTGTCTGAAGAGGTTTCATGATATTCTTTTTCGGTATTTACACTCCAGATATTATCCTTGCTCTTTTCACCGCTGATAATATTTTTAACCGCTTCAAAAGAAGTAACCATGGAGTGGTCAATATTGTTGTATCTGTGCTGTCCGTTACGGCCTACGCAGTACAGGTTATCGATTGTTTTAAGATAATCAACAAGGGTGTCTATCTCATCATATGTATCAAAATATGCAGGGTACGCCTTCTTTACCTTTTCCATATGAGTATCGATAACATCATCGGCACTGTCTATAAGGCCAAGCTTTACCATTTCGGAAACTCCGACCTCGGAGAACTGTTCCTCGGTCATATTCCAGTACTCGTCACCCTCATTTACAAAATATTCAAGGCCAACCCAAACCGTATTTTCCAAATCCTTAATCATATAAGGAGACCAGTTATTATAAATCTGGAAACGACCCATTTTAACACGACGGTCCTGTACATAGACCCAGCAGTCGGGAACTATATTTGATACTGTTTTAAGCGCTGTTTTGTTTTTAAGATTAAGCTTTGGTACGAGAACACCCAATGTCATGTAATCTCTGTAAGGAAGACCCTTGGCAATACGGGCGGGATTGGCAGGAACATCGTTCATTCC
>JAZUJC010000117.1:0-6644 GCA_045642625.1 Lachnospiraceae bacterium | reverse complement strand
TCATCATCTCACGTATTAACGGTTTCACATATGTACAGACACAGTTCGACTACTACACAGGTGAAGTTAACATCGTTAAGGAAACTCCATATTCAAACGGCCCACGTGCTAAGGTTCGTTGCTATGGTGCTGACGACGTTCGTGAGGGTGTAGCTATTCTCTGGAAGGAGAATGTTGACGTATCTATCACAGGTAACTCAACTAACCCTAGAAGATTCCAGCATCCAGGAGCAGGTACATACAAGAAAGAAAGAATCGAAGCAGGCAAGAAGTACTTCTCAGTTGCTTCAGGTGGTGGTACAGGTCGTACACTTCACCCTGATAACATGGCAGCAGGTCCTGCATCATATGGTATGACCGATACAATGGGTCGTATGCACTCAGATGCACAGTTCGCAGGTTCTTCTTCAGTTCCCGCACACGTAGAAATGATGGGTCTTATCGGTGCAGGTAACAACCCTATGGTTGGTATGACTGTATCAACAGCAGTTTCTATCGAATTAGCTGCTGCAGAAGGTAAGTTCTAATTTCTAAATAATTGTTATTTTAAGGCACACTTCGGTGTGCCTTATTTTTGTTTATAAATGACTATATTTATTTCTATATAAGTTCTTTCTGAGTTTGACTGCATTTTAACAATCAATTATAATATTCATAAATTTATAAGGCTCAACAGGAGTAATGGTCAGGATGGATGATAAAAATATTTCACAGGCTGTAATAGCACGTTTGCCAAGATATTTAAGATATTTAGGTGAATTAAAAGATTCAAATATTGAGAGAATATCTTCTCAGGAACTTTCAGAGCTTATGAATGTAACCGCATCCCAGATTCGTCAGGATTTTAACAATTTCGGCGGTTTTGGACAGCAGGGATATGGTAACAAGGTAAGCATTCTTTATGATGAAATAGCCAAAATACTTGGTATCAATAAATCTCATAACCTGATTATCGTTGGTGCCGGAAACCTTGGCCAGGCTCTTGCCAATTATATGAATTTTGAAAGAAGAGGCTTTCATTTTAAGGGTATTTTTGATGCCAATGAAGATTTGTGTGGCAAAAAAATACGTGACATGTATGTACAGCCCATGAATGAACTGGAAAAGTTTGTTAAAGACAACAATATTGATATAGCTGTGCTTACAATCCCCAAATCAGGTGCCGTAAAGGTTGCCAATCAGCTTGTTAACTGTGGAATTAAAGCCTTTTGGAATTTTGCTCATGTGGATTTAAACGTATCCGATGATATTGTGGTGGAAAATGTTCACCTGTCTGATTCTTTAATGAGATTGTCATACAATATCAATCAGAATTCCGAAGAAAACAGAGGTCAAAATGGCAAAAAATAATGATGATTTTGAGAAAGCGCTTTTGGGAAAAAGAATTCCGATTCTAACCCTTGATAATAACTGGCATCGTCTTTTTACACAGACAGAACCAACTGCAACAATTTCAAAACTGGAAGAGAAAATAAATAACAAGCTTAAAAGACAGGGTAAGCTTAATACTGAGTTAAAAGAAGTTCGAAAAATCAAAAAAAGGCTGATGGATGAAATTGTTGATACCATGAACGATTTAGGGGACAAAGAACCCTCTGAAAAAATCAGCAAAAAAATGAATGATAATAAACGGCTTATCGAGGAATGCAATCAAAAGATTGATGACAATAATGATGAGCTTTTTGATATTTCTAAAGAGATTAACGAATTAAATCACGAACTGATGATGGAAACAATGGAAGTATGCTATGCCCAGATTCAGGACAATTACAAAGATATAGTTGCCATATCTAAATGGATTGATCAGATTCGTATTGATTTAAAAAAGAATGTTGTTATTAAACAGCAAAAGATGGCTCGAAACCAAAGCTTTTATGCTTATATGCATAACATTTTCGGGGCCGATGTAATTGATCTGTTTGATATGAAATATAATGTAACACCTCCCCCGCTAAAGGCTTCAAAACCGGAAACACAGGCCGATGATTCGGCTCAAAAAGAGGCGACTGACAGCAAAGAACAATAACCTAAAAATAGTAGTCGCTTTCTTGACGTTTTTGCTCAAAAAATGGTAAAATATATTGCTAATTTGAATTTAGGAGATTTGATTTTATATGGATGATTCAGCAGGTTCGAATAAAGAAAAGGAATCATTTTTTAAACGTTTATTTTCAAAAAAAGAAGACAAGGCAGATGCAGTAGAACAGGAAATTTTATCAATTGTTAATGAAGGACACGAAAGCGGAGCTATAGAGTCCGACGAAGCATTGATGATTAATAATATTTTTGAATTTGTTGATAAGGAAGCCTCAGATATTTGCACAAAAAGAAATGATGTTGATGCAATCAGTTCCGACACACTTTTATCGGAAAGCTTAACTCATATGCTCAACAGTTCTTTTTCCAGATACCCTGTTTACGATGACAATATCGATCATATAGTGGGAATATTGTATTTAAAAGATGCCTGCCGCGTACATGCCAGGGATGAAGAAGCTGACGGTAAAATATCTCAGATAAACGGCCTTATTAGAAAGGCGATGTTTATACCCGAGACAATGAACATTAATGATTTGTTTAAAACTATGCAGACCGAAAAAACTCAGCTTGCGGTTGTTGTTGATGAATACGGGCAAACAACAGGTATTGTTACCATGGAGGATATTCTTGAAGAAATAGTAGGAAATATTCTTGATGAATATGATGTAGAGCTTAACCGCATCAAAAAGAAACGTGGTAAATCCGAAGAGTATGTCATTGATGGATTTACTACCATCGAAGAGATTGAAAATAATTTAGGAATCAAAATCGATGAGGGTGAATATGAAACCCTTAATGGTTTTATGATATCAAGGCTGGACAGATTGCCTGAGAAAAATGAAAAATTTGTCACTGAATGCGACGGATATTCTTTTGAAATACTGTCTGTTGAGAACAGAATGGTCAAAAAGGTTTCGGTTCGCAAAATCAAAGAGAAAGAAGAGGAATTAAACTAATGTCAGGACATTCAAAATTTGCAAACATTAAACATAAGAAAGAAAAAAATGATGCCGCTAAGGGTAAGATTTTTACCATTATCGGACGTGAAATTGCCGTTGCAGTAAAGGAAGGCGGTCCCGATCCCAACAACAACTTTAAGCTTGCTACAGTCATTGCCAAGGCTAAGGCTAACAACGTTCCCAACGATACCATCGAACGTGGTATCAAAAAGGCAGCAGGTGAAGGTGGAAACGTCAACTACGAATATTGCTCATATGAAGGCTATGGCCCCAATGGTATTGCAATTATCGTAGATTGCTTAACTGACAACAAGAACCGTACTGCAGCCAATGTAAGAAGTGCATTTACAAAGGGTGGCGGAAGTATCGGTACTCCCGGTTGTGTATCTTATATGTTTGATAAGAAGGGTGAAATCATCATTGACAAAGAAGATTTCGAAATGGATGCAGATACACTTATGATGACTGCACTTGACTGTGGTGCAGACGATATCATTGAAGAAGAAGACTGCTACGAAATTTATACTGATCCTGATTCTTTTGACGAAGTTCTTAACAATTTAAAGAATGCAGGCATTACTGATTTCGCAAGTGCCGAAGTTTCAATGATTCCTCAGAATTATGTTCAGCTTACCGACGAAAATGCCATCAAGTGTGTTAACAGAATTCTTGATTTACTCGATGAAGATGATGACGTTCAGAACGTATATCACAACTATGACGAGGAATAATATCAATTAACAGTGAGGTTATATTATGGATAGAGAGACAATATGTATCCAGGGTGGCTGGCAGCCCGGCAACGGTGAAGCCAGAATTTTGCCTATTATTCAAAGTACAACATTTAAATACAGTTCCAGTGAAGAAATGGGTCAGCTGTTTGATTTGGAAAAAGAAGGATATTTTTATTCCAGATTAGCCAATCCTACCTGCGATGCCGTTGCTCAGAAAATATGCGATCTTGAAGGCGGAGTAGGTGCTATGCTTACTTCATCAGGTCAGTCGGCCAATTTTATGGCTGTGTTTAATATTTGCGAGTGTGGTGACCATATGGTTGTAAGCTCATCAATCTATGGCGGTACATTTAATTTGCTTGTTAATACAGTAACCAAAATGGGTGTTGAAGTAACAACAGTATCTCCTGATTGTACCGAAGAAGAGCTTAATGCATGCTTTAAACCCAACACCAAGCTTGTATTTGGTGAATCGGTTGCAAATCCGGCGCTTACAGTTCTTGATTTCGAAAAATTTGCTAAGGCTGCCCATAGTCACGGAGTTCCGTTTATCGTAGATAACACATTCCCCACACCTATTATGTGCAGGCCTTTCGAATTCGGCGTTGATATTGTGACCCATGCTACCACCAAATATATGGATGGACATGCTGCTACAATCGGTGGAGTTATAGTTGATTCCGGAAATTTTGACTGGATGGCTCACAAGGATAAATTCCCCGGTCTTACCACACCCGACGAGTCCTATCATGGAATTGTTTATGCCGAAACCTTTGGAAAAAAAGCATATATAACCAAGGCTTGTACTCATTTAATGAGAGATTTCGGTTGTTGTCAGTCCCCTCAAAATGCTTTTTATATTAATTTAGGGCTTGAAACATTACCGCTTAGAATGAGAAAGCATTGTGATAATGCATTAACTATTGCAAAGTGGCTTGAAAACAACGAAAAAGTTGCCTGGGTTAATTATCCCGGTCTTGAATCAAGCAAGGATTATGCATTAGCACAGAAATATATGCCAAACGGAACCTGTGGAGTTATTTCTTTTGGCTTAAAGGGCGGAAGAGAAGCTGCAGCAAAAATGATGGATAATCTTAAGCTTGCAGCAATTGTTACACATGTTGCTGATGCTCGTACATGCGTACTTCATCCCGCTTCTCATACACACAGACAGATGAATGATGAACAGCTAATTGCTGCAGGAGTGTCACCTGACTTAATCAGATTATCTGTAGGTATCGAAAATGTTGATGATTTAATTGCCGATTTAGAGCAGGCTATGAATTAATCGGTTGATTGCTATAAAGTAATCAGAAAAACAGAGGTGTAATATGGATAGACTTGCTATCGTGGTTCCGTGCTACAATGAAGAACCAATGCTTAAATTATCTTCCGAAGCGCTCAGAGAAGTATTAAGAGACCTAATCGGTAAACACAAGATTGCTCAGGACAGTTTTGTACTGTTTGTTAACGATGGTTCCAAGGACCGCACCTGGGAATTAATAGAAGAAGAACATAATTTATATCCACAGATGATTAAAGGTGTTAAGCTTGCCGGTAATGTAGGCCATCAGTATGCCTTGACTGCAGGTTTGCTTACAGCAATGGATATGTGTGATGTTACCGTATCAATCGATGCTGATTTACAGGATGACGTTGCTGTCATTGAAGAGATGATTGATAAATTTCATGAAGGCAAGGATATTGTTTACGGTGTCAGGAAAAAGCGTAAAACAGATTCTTTTTTCAAAAGAACAACTGCTCAGGCATTTTATAAAATTATGAATGGTTTGGGTGCCAAGACAGTATATAATCATGCCGATTTCAGATTGATGAGTAAAAGAGCGGTACAGGCCTATGCTCAATATAATGAAGCTAATCTGTATATTCGCGGAATTATCCCTCTGATTGGCTACGAAAGTGACAGTGTTTATTATGACCGTAAGGAAAGAGTTGCAGGCGAAAGCAAATATCCTTTAAAGAAAATGCTTCAGCTTGCATTTAACGGTATATCATCCTTAAGTGTAAAGCCTATAACAATGATTACCGGCCTTGGTGCCATTATAGTTACATTAAGTCTTTGCGCAGCAATTTATGCACTTGTTTCGTTCTTTATGGGTGTAACAACACCCGGATGGACTAGCCTTATACTGTCAATTTGGTTTTTAGGCGGTGTTCAGCTTTTGTGCATTGGATTAATTGGACAGTATATCGGGAAGATATATCTCGAAGTCAAACACAGACCGAGATATAACATTGAAAAGGTTATTTAGGAGCAATTTATTATATGAATTTTAAGAAAACCTGGTTTGGTTGGTTAAATTTCATATTATCCACAATTATTACAGGTGCAATGCTTATTGCACTTGTATTTGTGCTGTTAAGAAATGATGTATTATTTAATATTTCATTTGTTAACGGGGGAAATATTGATATTTTATCAATGATTTTATCCTCACTGTTTATGCTTGCTTCTGTTGGTATCATCGTTTTAGTTGTTAAGCTCAGAAAAAAAATAGCTTCTAAAGTAAATTTGTTTAGAAGTTCAACCGTTTCTGAAGTGGTTGGCGGCTCGTTGTCTTTGGGGTTATTTATTGTAGGTATTGTTATCCGCTCAGGAATTGCATTAAATAACGATAATGTGCCTGCATTTAATGTCGACAATGTAAATAATCTTTTTAACAAATCTGTTAAATTTTCTTTTTCCGGTTTACATGATATATACGATGTATTTATGGCATTTATATATCGTTTTGTGGGTCAGAAACCCGAAGCCTATGGTTGGGTGAATTTGGTAATTTTATCCTTAGCAATTCTTTGTATTTATGCAATTATCAGAACTGTTTTTGGTGGATCGGTAACTGTTATTCCAATGGCATTTATGTGCCTTTCACCTACAATCAGCTCATAT
>JAZUJC010000116.1:0-4085 GCA_045642625.1 Lachnospiraceae bacterium | reverse complement strand
CATAACATCTCGCTTTCTGTTTTACGTAACCCTAAAATACAACTGTGAAAATCATTATACAGACTAAAAACAAATAATGCAATTACATTTTTTGCCTATTTTACGGCATTTATGACCTGTGCTAAATAAAAGCACTACATATTTGCAGTGGAATTTTATGGAAACACAAAATATTGTTTTCTGTAAACCTAATATTTTTTATTTAATGCAAAAAAATTTACATAAGTTATCTTTAGATACTGACTAATGTCACTCAAAAAGGCTGCTCGCACAAAAAAAGAGTCCCCCGAAGGGAACTCTTAATATGTACTGATAGTCCTACCTGTTAGCTAAGCTGATCAAGAAATTCTTCGATTCTTCCAAGACCCTTTTCAATGGATTCCATTGAAATAGCATAAGAAAGGCGGATATGTGAAGGGAAGCCAAAATCAGCACAGGGAATAACCGCAACAGCATAATCTTTAAGAAGAACCTCTGCAAGTTTTGCGCTGGTTTCAAGCTTTTCACCCTTATAAGAAAGTTCAAGAGCCTTGCTCATGTCGATAAATACATAGAATGCACCCTTAGGCTCGGTAACATCCACATATTTCATCTTCTTAACACGGTTGTACATATAAATGCGGCGCTTGTTAAACTCTTCTTTCATTACACCTACAGCTTCCTGAGGACCGGTTAACGCTTCAACGGCTGCATACTGGGCAATAGAGTTAGGGTTTGATGTTGCATGAGACTGCATTGCACTCATAAGCTTGGCAATTTCTACACTTGATGCAGTATAACCGATTCTCCAGCCTGTCATGGCATATGATTTGGAAAGACCAGAACAGGTAATGGTTCTCTTATATATTTCTTCGTTGAAGGAAGCAATACTTACATGCTTTTCATCGCCGTAAATAAGATATTCATACATTTCATCGGATACACAGTAAATATCCTTTTTAACAATTACATCAGCCAAAGCTCTTAACTCATCTTCGGAGTAAATCATACCGGTAGGGTTGCTGGGTGTATTAAGAACAACAGCCTTTGTCTTATCGGTAATGGCATCTTCAAGCTGTTTTGCTGTAATCTTATATCCGTTTTCCTTGGTACCTGTAATAATAACGGGAATACCATCGGAAAGCTTAACCATTTCGGGATAGCTGAGCCAGAAAGGTGCGGGAATAATAACCTCATCACCGGGATTTAAAATTGCATCAAAAACATTTGTTAAACCCTGCTTACCACCGTTTGAAACAACAATCTGATTGGGCGCATAATCAAGCCCGTTAAAATCCTTAAACTTCTTGCTGATTGCTGCTTTAAGTTCATTGGTTCCTGATGCGGGGGTATATTTGGTGAAACCGGTTTTAATCGCATCAATTCCGGCCTGACATACATTATCAGGTGTATTAAAATCAGGCTCTCCTGCACCAAATCCAACTACATCCACACCGCTTGCACGAAGTTCCTTGGCCTTAGCGGTAATTGCAAGTGTTGATGAGGGCTTTACAGCCTGTGCTTTTTTTGAAAGTGTCAGCGACATATCTGCCTCCTAGTTATATCTATTTTTAATGTCCGTTTATGATTTTATCGAAGGGTACGGGGCATGTCAATAATAATTTGCATAATTGTATACAATTATCCCACATCTGTTTTAGCAAAAAGAACTAATCAGATACGATTTTCTCTGCAGGTTAAATAAATAACCTGATACTTCTTCTCGATTTCTTTAAGAAGCTTTGACGCACCGCTCATTTTGTCATCATCAAGGTTTACAAAGGGATCGTCCAGTATCAAAGTAGGCTTTTCACCCTTATACATGGCATCAGCCATTGAAAGCCTCATGCAAAACCCGCATAAATCCTGATATCCAAAGCTTAATGTAACCTTGTCTCTCTCTGCTCCCTGCTCGATTTTTGATAAATTCATATTGGCATCAAGGACATATTTTTCTGTTCCTCCCGCCAGTATTTCATAATACTTATCAAAACCGTTTTGAAGAGGACCTATATATTTGGCCGTAAGATTTTCTTTTGCCTTTTCAAGATATTCTTTAACAAGCTCTATCTTTTTATATTTTGCCTTTGTGCTTTCAAGCTCTTCGCTAAGGTTATCGAGAAGTCCCAAATCTTCGTCCAGTTCTTCAAGTCTTTCACTCTGCGTATCACGATTCTTTTTCTCAAGCTTAATAATTTCCTCAACATCAGCCTTCATCGAAGACAATTCAAGGGAACGACTGTTAATCTCATCAAGGCTTAATTCAGTGCCGGAAGCTTCCTTTAGAACATAATCCATATCATTCTCGGCTTCGAAAGCTTCCTTTTTCATTCGTGAGTCCTTGTACAGGCTTTCAAATCCCGAATAATCCGAGTAATTCTTTCTTATCTCTTCTATCTGCCCCGATATATCGATTCTGGCATCAAAGCCGAATATTTTTAACTGTTCAATGAGTAACTCACGCGATGACGACAATTGAGCTCTTGCCATTGCATTTTCGCGATTCTTTTTACAAAGAACATCATATCGTAAACAATTATTCCATAATTCATTAATGTAAACAGCATAATTGTCACCCTCTGCCGTTTTACCGAATTTGGCCAGATATGAGGAAAGCCTGCTTCTTAATGCTTCTGTCTCATCAGTACTGTTATTCAGTACTGCTTCCTTTTCTTTTTCTTTTAACTTATTGTAAGAATTTGCATCCACAATAAGGGTCAAAAGAAAATCACTGACCCCACTTTCACATACAAGGTTATGGGCATCAAAATATCCATATACTTCTTTTTCTATTTGTGCGGAAGAATCAGCCAGCCCTTGTAAGCGGTTGTTAGCACATTCCAGTTCACTTTCCAGTGTTCGGATTTTCTTTCTATCAATAGTTGAAAGTACCAAAAAGATTAAAACGCCTAAAATGCCAAGCCCTGCAATGCCAAAACAGACAGGTGTAATATTCTTAGCAAACATAAAAACACCTAATACAAGAATGGCAATACTTCCTAAAACTCCTGATACAAGCTTTATACGGGACTTACCCTTTCCGGCTTTTATTTTGCCCAAAAGACCTTCAATTGAGATATTTTCGCTGGCAATATCACGATCAATTCCGGGCTTTTCACTCCACCTCGACGAAAGATTCTTCAGTATTTCAACGGTTCCGCTTTCATCACCGAACATATCTTTGTAAAAAGAAAGCTGACTTTTATCCTCTTTGGATAGCTCATGCTGCCTTGAATTATTTATAAGCTCGGTCAGGCGGTTTGCATCAGCCATTAAGCTCTTATATTCTTCTTCAGACATCGAACCGTCCCTGAACATAGCACTGTAGGAATCAAACGAAGCCTGCTCAGAAACAGATAGAATATTACTCTCCATTACAGCTTCAGCAGATTTCATATCCTGGAGAACTTTATCCCATTCTGACAGTCTTTCCGCATCCACAACAGTTCCCGGGAACTTATCTCTGCATGCCTGATAGTCTTTTTCTTTTGCCAGCATGTCATCTACAAGATTGTCATACTGATTTCTTAGCGCCTGGCGCTTAGCCTCTTCTGACGCAGCCTTTCTTTGATTGTTAAGAGATGCCTCCTGCTCCTTTATATCTCCAAGTTCCTTTTCACGTATATCGATTCGGCCCCGAATCTCATTTAATGTTGCTTCAACTCCCGAATTGGCATTAACACGCCCCTTAACCTCAGATATCTCAGAAAGGATTTTACCCTGCTTGCCGGTTTTGCCTGTAGAAAGGTGATTCATGGCATCCTTAAGATTTTTTGCCACTGATTCAAATTTATTTAAATCTATGGAATCTTCAATATTTCCTATTCGGGAATTAATATCACCCGAAGTACCTGAATTGGAGCAGTCATTCTGACTGATAAATACAGTCTTTCTAAAGGACTCTGAATTAATATGGAACAGCTTCTCACCTATATTGGGTCCAAAATCCGAGCTTTCAAGGCCGGTGTCGGCATTTTTTAGTACAAAAGTATCCTCGGCCGACTTACTACCGAAAAATCGTTCTATTTTGTATCGTTTTCCCTTGGTTTCAAATATCAGATTGCCTCCAAAGGCCCCACCCTGCCAGGGCTTAAAGCGCTTTCTCT
>JAZUJC010000115.1:0-5251 GCA_045642625.1 Lachnospiraceae bacterium | reverse complement strand
AAATCATGATTGCCGCAATCGCAAAAGAAATCTTCACAATCGTGCTTTTTGTCATCAGCCACTTTTTCATAACATATCCTCCAAAACATACTATATTAATTAAATATAGTACTTTAATACTATATTTCAGATGAGGGATATATAATATTCATTGCATTTATGTAAAATCCATGCTATTTTTGACATAGCGAGGTATTATGCATGAATTTTTCAGCCGATTGGCATCTTAACGAACTTATTAAGGGTGAAGAGGGATTACTTCACGATGATATGAGCAAGGAGCTTTTATTCTACAGAGCAGTGGAATCGGGCAACCTTGAGTACATTGAGGATAATTTAAAGAACAATGTTTTCAGAAATCAGGTGGGAAAAGGAACTCTGTCAAAAAATCCCCTTCAAAATATAAAATATCATTTTGTTGTTACTACAGCTCTCATCTCCCGAACCTGTGTTGCAGCCGGAATGAGCCAGGAACAGGCCTACCGCCTAAGTGATTTCTATATTTTGAAAATAGATTCCTGCCGTTCAATAGATGACGTTTGCGACATTCACCGTGAAATGGTTTTGGATTATACCAACAGAATGCACAGCAAAAACAACCAGGCCAGCATCTCCCGTCCTGTTCACAACGCTATAGAATATATATATGCCAACATTCATTCGCGAATTACCCTTGAGATTCTTGCAGACAATATCATGATATCTCCAAGCCACTTATCCCGTCTTTTCAAAAAAGAAATCGGAATATCCGTAAGCAGTTACATACGATCAATGAAGGTCGACCATGCGAAGAATCTTCTAAAATACTCAGATTACAGTTATATCGACATAGCCAATTACTTATCTTTTGACTCCCAGAGTCACTTTATAAAATTATTTAAAGAATACGAAGGAGTTACACCAAAAAAATACAGGGATATGTACTATAAGTCGAAGTGGTAGCAGGTTTGTGCTATAATAATGATGTTAACTACAACAATTAAGGAGTTCTTATTATGCGCGTTATGATAGTCGGAGCCGGCAAAGTGGGTTGTGCTCTTGCAAATCAGATATGTAATGAAGGTGAAGATGTTATCGTTGTAGATAAGCTTCACAAAAGAATAGAAAATGTGACCGATGCCTATGACTGCAACGGATACGTGGGAAACGGAAGCAACGCCGAGTTTCTGAAAAAAATCGGCATAGACTCCACTTCTCTGTTTATTGCGGTTACCGGCGAGGATGAAACAAATATACTATGCTGCAGCATTGCAAAAAAACTGGGTGTAAAAAGAACCGTTGCAGCTGTCAACTCCCCTGAGTTTGATTCCCAGTCGGTTTTCTTTAAAGACCTGGGCGTTGATTACTTTATTAACCTCCACAAGGCTGCTGCCAACACCATCAGCCATCTTATCAGCTTTGAAAAAGAACTTGAGCTTGAAAGTTTTCTTGGGGGACAGGTCAAAATCGCAACTATAACCATTGAAGAAAACAGTCTTCTGGCGGATGTGGCCATTCCCGATGTACAGTCCACTCTCGGCGCGTCAGTACTCATATGTGCCATCAGCCGTAAGGGTAAGACACATACTCCCCATGGTAAGCATCGTATAAACCCCGGCGACAAAATAACTTTTCTTGCCATCGGTGATGAAATGAATAAGGCACTTGAAGCTTTAAAGATTTCCGAAAATGAGCTTAAAAAAGTAGTTATTGTAGGTGGCGGTAAAGTAGGCTACTATCTGGCCGAAACATTATTGACTCAAAAAGTCAAGGTCACACTTATTGAGAGTGACGAGCGACGCTGTCGCGAGTTGATGGATATATTCCCCAAGGCAAACGTTCTGATGGGAAGCGGAACCGATTCCGAATTTATGGGTACCACCTTAAAGGGTGCTCAGGCATGTATTGCTGTTACCAGGCAGGATGAGGACAACCTTGTTATTGCCATGTTTGCAAAAGCACTGGGCACAAAGCATATCGCTGCAGAGATTGATAACAAAAACTTTGATGTTATGCTCAAAAAAAGTGGCATAAATCATACCTTTTCCACTCAGACCGCCGCAATCGACAGGATTATCCGTGACATCCGTTCCATGAGTATCCTCGACAATATATACGACACCAACAATATTAAAAAGCTTCATGCCTTAAACGGCGGACAGGTTGAAGCAGTGGAATTTGAAATAAGCAATGATTTCCCCTACTTAAATATTCCTTTTAAAAATCCCGAATTCAAAACAAAAAACGGGATTCTTATTGCCGTTATTATCCGTGGCAGTGAGACAATTATTCCCGACGGTAATTCCTTCATAAAAGAAGGAGATAACATAATTGTGGTTTCCGCAGAACACAAAATAACAAAAATAGCGGATATTTTTAATTAATCGCCATATTTATTCGTAAAATGATTATTGGGTAAAGGTATAAGACATGACAAATATACTGGCAGATTTGCTTTTCGTGCTCTTTTTAATAATCCTGTTTACGGTTATTAATGAGAAAACAATCAAAATATCAAATGACATTGCTTTGGTTCTTTTTTCTTTTGCCATTGCAGCTGTAGCCAAAATTCTGTACGAAACCGGCGTTGTAAGCTTTGAAGGATCGGTAATCGGTGATATTTCAGGCCTGAACATAGAAGAATTCCTTATGGAAGGAATCCTTTGCTTTATGCTCTTCTCCGGTGCCGGCGGCGTAAACTTTAACCGGTTTGTAAAAAACATAAAAACCATAAGCCTTCTGGCGCTCCTTTCCACCGTTATTTCGTCTTTCATTTACGGCGGTCTCTTCTACTTAATTAATTTAGGCCTGGGTCTCGACTTCAGCATTTGGATGTGTATTTTGCTCGGCTGTATTGTATCACCTACCGACCCAATAGCAGCCACCAGCATTTTAAAGAAGGCCGGCCTTTCCAAAAACGTATCAACCGTAATCGAAGGTGAATCACTGTTCAACGACGGAACCGGTGTGGCAGTTTTTGTTGCCATCAAAAATATAGTAAACGATACTTCCGATTTGAGTTTTCCTGTTTTAATGGCAAAAGAACTGTTAGGAGCTATTGCAATAGGCCTTGGATTATCTTTTGTATTATTTAAGCTTTTAAGATCATCAAACAATCCAATGCTCCACATCTTTATAAGCCTTTTCGATGTAACCGCTGCATATGTTGCCTGTGAGGCCCTAGGCTGTTCGGGTGTAATAGCATCGGTAGTGTGCGGTATCTATTTTTCAAAAAATATGGCCAAGCACGAAGCATGGCACAAAATTGTGGACCCCAAAGGATGGTACGAGGATTTTTGGCACATCGCCGACACTTTATTAAACAGCGTTCTGTTTATCCTGATTGGCTTTGCGGTTATCAATATTCCCGCACATCCGTTAGTTATCACACTGATTCTTGTGGCAATAGTGGTTAACTGCATTGCAAGATTTTTCGGAGTACTTACCTCCGCTTTAATAGTGGGTTCAAAGAAAATACCCAACAGATATAATGTTAAGGAATTCACTATTCTAATGACCTGGAGTGCACTTAAGGGTGGACTGTCCCTGGCGCTGGCATTCAGCACCAAAGAGTTCCTTCCGGAAAATATTTATAACGTTGTACTGATTGTGACCTGTGTTACCACCTATTTCACTATTGTAGTTCAGGGGCTCACCACTAAGGTCGGCTTCAAAATCGTGGAAAAAATGAAAACGAAGCGATGCTCCGTGTGATATAATATAGTATCAAATCAATGTAAGTATAGCCAAACAGAAATATAGGAGGATAAGTTAATTCAATTACATTATGGGCTAATTGAATTTACGAGCATTTTATGAAACGTGTTGCAGAGATTATATATATTGTTAAAGAAGAACGAGAAGCATTTCTTCACGGTGCCCTTAACCTTACCCCCGAGGAAGCACATGTCCTTTGGCTGTGCGGTGTTCGTAACCAGCAATACTTCGCTCTTAATGATTTGATTTTTATGACCTTTGAATACAGCGGTAATAATTTCAATGAAGATATGGCGAAAATGGCAGCATATTTAGATTCAAAAGGACTTCTTGTAGAAAAGCGCCGTAAAGACGTGCCTGTTGAAGAAAGAGATACCACCAACTGGTGGGCTCCCGTAAAAAAGCTTGGAAATCTGCTGACTTCCAAGCCTGTAATCAATAAAAACGATGATGTGTTTGACTGTTATTTTGACGGCGAAATGACCTCTGCCCCCAAATATGATATTGCCTTCGACGAGGATGACTGGTCAGAAAGCATACATTTCTAAAATCTTTTTCATCATTCTCAAAGCGTTGCCACGGTGACTTACCTTGTTCTTTTCCTCGTTGGTAAGATCTGCCGTGGTGCAGCCAAATTCCGGAACATAAAATATAGGATCATATCCAAAACCGTTGTTACCTGAAGGAGTTTGGGCTACCGTTCCCTCAATTATTCCCCTGACAACCTTTTCGGTTCCGTCAGGAAATACTGCTGCCACTGCGCACACAAATCGAGCTGTTCTGTCAGGATCACCGGTTGCATTTGTACGTTCAATAAGATTTTTATTCTTTTCCCTGTAGGTAGTATCTCTTCCAAGGTATCTTGCCGACATAACCCCCGGTTCCTTATTAAGGCAATCTATTTCAAGACCCGAATCGTCAGAGAGGACTATTGCCTCAATACCTCTTTCGATGCAAATGGCATGTACTGCTCTTGCTTTAATCAATGCATTCTCTTCAAATGTTGTACCGTTTTCTTCGGGATCGGATTCAATCCCCTCTTCTTTCATAGAATTTACTTCATAGCCCAAATCGTCCATTATTTCACGTATTTCGGCCATTTTATCACTGTTTCCTGTTGCAAAAATAATCTTACTCACGTCTGCACTTCCTATCTGACTGTTTTATCTAAAGAATTAATAATACCCTCGGCTATTTTATCAAGATAATCACCGGAAGCCAAAAGCTCGGCCTCTTTACTGTTTGAAATAGTACCTGCCCTAAAGCATACCGCCGGAACTTCCAGTGCCATAAGAATAATATCATCCTCTGTAGCCTTATATAAGCCAAGTGCCCTGTTCGAAGCCGCTACTGCAGCATCTCTAAGAACAGCATTGGCAAAATCCACATTTTCAAAACCGTTTCTATAGTACAACTCGTTATATACACCGCTCATACCGAATTCTTTTAAATCATCCAGATTAGCGCTAAGGGTAAGCCCTATATAGTAATCCGCATTCAAAGCAGCTATAACATCCAGTCGTTCTCCCGTTAAAAGAGTAACATCCGCCGTCCT
>JAZUJC010000114.1:0-10418 GCA_045642625.1 Lachnospiraceae bacterium | reverse complement strand
TTATGCATATTAATAAAACAATTATTACTGTCATTTCTGCACCTTTAATTGTTGTGTGACTTCATCACATCTTCGATATATCCCATCAAAAATGTCGCAAGACAATCCTCACAATCATATCCCATTGTTTCTCTTTCACACATATCAGCCTTACAATGTAAGTTTTGCGCATATATGTCATGAATTGAATTCTTGACTTCATCAAGCACCTTGATTCGTTCGTCTGCCCTTGCTTTATCAAGTGCCTTATCAATTTCGCTATGAGTCCATACTCGCATTTCTTCAATAATTGTATCGTTATTCATTTCTGCCCCTTTAACATGTCATCGATTATTTTTATTACTTCGCCTGCTGGATCCACAACACTTCCAAGATTTACAGCTAAAAAAATTTGTTCTTTCAATTCATGTGCAAAAATCTTCTGACCTTGCTTAATTCCTTCCTTAAAGCTGAATTCCGCAACACATCCAAGCCTGCTGCCATTGTCGCTAAATTCGCACTTGAGACAGTCGGCCTTGTCACACATCTCAATAAAATCCTGGTATACATTCATACTTCATACACCTCATCATTCCCTGCTTTCCTCTCGGCATAAATAACGCACCGGTCAGCATGGCTTCTCGGGACCATCTGTTCAACCGTTTTATACAGGCCATCTTTTATACATGGATAACTGCAATTTGCCATATTCCCGGAAACGCAGTCACAATTTACACAGTTTGCGCAATCCTTCTTCATAGTTCTCCTTCCAGCGCAGGTAATGTTCCCACTCTTCATCCGTCAGATCTATCGTACTTTCGTCTTCAGGCATATCGAAAGCATCAAACATTCTTATTCGCCCTATTTTCTTTTTTGCATTTTTTGAATGCATTGTTTCTCTCGCCCAAGCAAAGCCTCGGTATATCTTTTTAACCGGGATTCCCGTTTTGGCATTCATTTCTTTCACGTTTTTTGCGTACAGATACGGAAGCTCATATCTGCCACCTGAAAGAAACACATACATCAGCATTTTTTGTACTCCTCAAAAGCCTGCTGAATTGCCACCATCATGGAGCCTGTTTCGTAATAATGTTTCATGATTTTTCCGGCAAATTCTTTTCTCACTTCGTGATCGTGTCTTTCCTGGGTAACCATAGCCGCTTCCTTTACCTCTCTAAACATCTCTTTCGCTTCATTCGTCATTTTCATTTGGTCTTGTAATCTCCGTTCTTACATCGATATTTGCCACATTCAGACACCATTCAACCATATCTATGTCTTCGTCCACGCACTGCTGCCATAAGCACCCGATATCGGCAAATAAGTCCTGTATCTGTTCTGTGGACCAGTTGTATTTTTCATCCGTCAGGCAGAGCGCCAGGCACGAATAAAATGAAATAGCATCTACTTCAATTTTCTTCTTCAGATACTCTATCTGTTTCATGTACTCAATTAGCGCATTGTTTTTTGCCATTGGTCTGCTCCTTTATCATTTCCGTAATTACCGTCGCCCATTGTTCCGCAAAGTGAATAATATCGTCCTGTGGCCTTGAATCATGGTCTGCATAGCACTGTGCTATCTTTTTATTGGCCATGCTGTATTCACATGTCACAAAAGGCTTATCCGGCTCTTCCTTGGTCCTTATGAATCCGATAAGGCATTTCTTATCCGCCATCTTTTTGTCATATCCCATTCGGCCTACGCAATGATGTAGCGCAGCTCCTTCATGAATGAAATCTCTCACACATGAAGGCATCAGCATCAGATACTTATCTGTCTCAATTAAGGTTGCACTGTATTCTGCTGCCACTTTCTTGATTCTCTTCGATAATGCCCTTCGTGCCTTTTCAGCCTCTTTTTCGACTGCTGCCGCATACTCCATTGTTCTGAGCTCATGCATTCTGTCGAAGTCCTTCGGGAAGATGTTCTTTGTATCATGCAGGTCATATCCCAGATACTTAATAGCCTTGAAATAATCGTTGTAATTGCGCATTCTGTTGGAACTGTATTCGCAATACTCCTCAAGCTTCTCAAGGTCGATATCAGAGCCTTTGATTTCGGGAATCCAACCATGCACCCTTCTTACGATTTCCCGGTGCTTCGCATCCAAGCGCCTTGCCACCTCAATACTTATCTTCTCCTTATAAGCCTTCATTGTTGCCGCAGGTCCATACATATTCACATCCGCCGGATCCTGCTGCCTTAACCAATTTATAAAGGCTTTGTCTTTACTGCACATCTTCATAAGTGCTTTTGAATAATACAGGCCCATTTTCCCGAAGTATTCAACCTTAGGATTCTTTTCATACTCCCTTAAATACTTGACAAGGCATCCTGTGCCGGAATAACCGCAGTATTTGTACTTTTCTAATTCAAATATTTTTTCAGGATTCAGAATTATTGTTGTGATACCCATTTCATATTCCCGGTACCACTTCTTCCAGTCTGTTGTTGCGTCAAAATAGTAATATGTATAACCGTACCAGTTGCCACCTGCGTGAGTTTTCTGATCGTAAACAACATGATATCCACTATATGTTGTTAAATAGCAGTTTCGTCTCTGTGCGTTTTCAAAAACAGGACTTTTTCTTTCGACTTCCATCCACTGTGTTGTTCCGTGAGTAAGTCTTCGGAATCCCCATGTTCTCTGCACCACTTCGTCTTCCATCAGTTCTATCCAGCTGACAAATTGTGTTCTGTTTGTGGCATGTCTGAAAATAAAGTCAGAAACCTGTTCCGGAAGTTCATCACGAAAATTAAGATCACAAGCAAGATTTTCAAATTTCAACATACTTAATCCCCCATTAAGTCAAATAAGCTTATCTGCTGTGTGTCTTCCTGCTTCTTTACAGGCTCGGCCTTTTTAACAGGTTCAGTTCTCTTCGGTTCTGCTGCCGGTGCCTTCTGAACTACCACCTTTTCGCCTTCCTTGATGGAATCTTCTTCAAAGTAATGAATCGCCCATCCAAAAACCTCTATATCTTCAACCATAGCCACACCATTCATGGCTCTTTCTTTTGCCTGGCTTTTTACATAGTCAAGACAGCCTGCCATTGACTTATTCCCTGCATTGATTTTTTCAACCAACACATCACTTGCATTTTCTTCCAAGTGATTCAGCACGATTTCCTCGTACCTGTCTTTTGCTTCAAGATTTATTCTCATTCGGTCACCTCATATAAGTTTGTTTAAAGGGCATTTGTCACAAATTTCGGAATCAAACAATTCCACACCCTCATGTTCTTCAGCCTTGTAATTTTCAGGCCATTTGCAGTAATGCTCACAAAACTCTGTCGCCACTTCTTCAATTAAGCTCGTCACTGTTTTCGTCTTCTCTTTTTCCATAGCGGAATCCTTCCTTATACTGCTTTACCCTGGCATAAATCATTGCGTTGATAGTTTCAAAATTACATTTCAATTCATCCGCTATCTGCTTATTGGACCATCCAGCCACCTTCAAAGCACAAGCCTTATCCCAGTCGATTTTGAAGGGTTTTGTTTTTCCTTGCATTGTTGTCTGCGCCGGTGCCACAACAGCCTTCGGCTCTTCGTACTCTTTCACAGCCACAGGTTCAACGATTTTCGGCATTCCCTCTGGAGTCATCCAATTCACGATCATGATTTCAGCTTTTGAATAGCACTCCTTGCACATGTCGAAACCAATTAACACTCTGGCTTCCTTTGCCTCATTTCCGCATTTATCGCAAAAAACAATTTCTCTTCTCATTCTTCTTTGAATATCCTTTCCACAAATTTATTCTGCGTTTCCTTGGCCTTTATATCCCTTATAGATACTTCCGGGAGAGGCAACGGAATCGTCATTGTTGCAATTCTGCTTTTAATTCTGTCATTAACTTTCAACTGCTCTGGAAGGTAGTTTGATGTGAAGATCGTCGGCAAATTGTTGGTTAGCCTTGTGTTCAGGAGCTTAAACAATTCCTGTTCCTGCCACTCCTTTTCAATTTGCGTTCCTATGTCATCAATAACCAAGAGCTCACACTCCTTGTATATCTCCGCAGGACTGTTCATCACTCCCTGCTTCGCAAGGGTGTACCCTTCAGAAACCTTATCCAGATACTGAGGAGCTGTAATAAACTTGAATCTGATTTGATACTTCATCATTACGGATTTACCCAAGCAACACGCAAGGAAGGTTTTGCCGGAGCCTGGTGTTTTGCTGTATATATACAGGCCCTTGCCTTCTCCGTTCCACATCAGGAAGTCCTTAAAGAAGCTGAAAGCAATTTGTTTTCTCTTCTCCATATCTGTTCCGTAACATTCCCAGTCAAATTTATAAATACCAGCCTCACGAAATACTTCAGGAACACCTGTTAAATCTGCATTCTTCTCTGCAAAAGAATTGCATTCAGTGCATTTTTTTCCATAGTCGCAGTCAAAAGCTTCATCCCCGTAAACATCCGTCAAACAGAACTTGCTGACCGTATATATTTCCCATCCTGAACCACCACACTTCGGGCATACCTTTTTATCAGTCGAGCCAGTGCGGATCAAAGTTGTACTTGCCTTCGTTCTCGGTTGAAACTCCGGAACTGTCAGCTTGTTTTCTTCCATACCTTACCCCCTTGTCTTGTTCTTTCGACAACCAGCTATTTATGAACCTCTTGATACCCGACTTCGTTTTCTTGCGTGTCGGATTAGCATTCAGCCAACCAACCATTTTCCGAAGCTCTTGCAGAACATCAACCACAGGATATAATTTCTGCCATTCTGCAATATCTTCGTCATTAACCGGATAAAGGCTTCCATCATTCAAAGGTAATTCTGCTGCCGGTGCCTTAATACTCGTAAGAGTATTATTTGTTTCTTTGTTTATATTGTTAGTTATGGGACACTCTTGTCCGTTTTGATGGGACACTGTTGTCCGTTTTGATGTCCGTTTTGTTGTCCCTTCCGTTGTCCCTACATCTTGAAAAAGGCCATAATTTACAAGGGTTATCGTTGTCCGTTGTCTTGTTGCTTTTGTTGTTGCCATTCCGTCACTTTCAAGTAATGACAAAAATTTACGAACCGATTTTCTATCCCATTTCCAGCGCTCTGCTAAACAAGAAATGCTTAAATTTACGTCTCCCCTTTTGCAAGTAATTAAATGGCCTCTAAACAACATCTGCTTATCTTCATAGTTTGCCAACAGAAGTAAATCTATCCATGCCTGACCGTAAGAGAATGGCCTGTCATTCCACAGCCAATGCTTTAACAGGCTTCTGTCTATCCTTATCCAACCTTCTGCCATGTCCGTAAATCTCCTTATAGCTCTCTTCTTCAAGCGCTCTCATAGCTTCAACATCACTGTCGGCGCATAACTGAGGGTTGTCAGCCTGGACATTTTGTCTTGATCTTCTTACGGTTTCGTAGTTTGGCATTCTTGAATCAGCCATCGCTATAGCCAGAGGAGCATATACAAGTCCGGGCGCTAATCTTCGCACCACCTCAACATATAAATAAGCATCTGAGTTTCTCGCTTTTGCATCTGTTTCCAAAATCTCATATACAAGATTTTTTATCTGTCTTTTATCATTCATACCCCTGTTTCCCCTTTACCTTGTTGGAGCCTGAAACGGAAGATCTCCGTCATCAATGTCCGGAGTGCTCCATCCATCTGCATCTGTTTCGGGTGCTGCTGCCTGATTTTCCTTTTTGCCTTCAGCAAATTCACAGTTATTAACCACAATATCCTGTGTATAGACCTTTACTCCGTCCTTGTTGGTATATGAGCCTGTTCTGATTTCACCGCTCACAGCTACCTTCATGCCTTTTCTAAAATACTTTTCAACAAATTCAGCAGTCTTGTTGAAACATACACAACCGATAAAATCAGCAGTCTGTTCTGCATCTCTTGCCACTCTTCTATCAACTGCAAGCTTGAACCTGCTAATTGCGGAGCTCGTGTCTCCTGTTGATGTTGTTCTTGTCTCAGGATCAGCAACAAGCCTTCCCATTAAAACCACACTATTCATGTTTAATCTCCTTATAAATAATTTTTTCTAAAATATTCATGCCACTTTAATTCCGGATATTTTTTCTGCCAGGCTGTTTGGCACAGGCGCTTGTAATATTCGTTCATGCGCTGATTATCATGTAGTAATCTGTGGCATGTTTCACACATTGGAATCATCAAATCAAAGTTTTCAGACCAGGCCTTATCCGGTCCCTCGAAAACATGATGACAATGATTCGCATTTCTTCCACACACAATGCAATGCTCCGTGTCATCCGTCAGGATGCTTGTCATTGATTTCACTGTGGAGTAATAGATTTTCCCCATTCCGCTTTCATCCTTTCGATTTCGCTTGGTGGAAGTGTCTCAATTCCCATTTCCTTGCACTCACTCACAAGACCGTCGATAAATACTGCCATCTCTTTCGTGCTGAATGTACTGCTGCCAAAATATACTTGAAGTTGATGACCTCTCTGGTTGCCAATTTGCACCTCTCCCAAATCGATACTTGCCCGGTACATTTCACGGACCTTCTGTATTGCATTTTCCTTGCAGATAATATGAGTAAAGCTGTTTGAATACCTCGCAAGCATTTGGCAATACACGTCTTCCTTCGTGCTATGCAAAGCTTCCGCTATCTTCCCAATAAGCACCCACGCATAAGCATTGCTGTCCAATGTTCTGCGGTTCTTCCAGCGCCTTATTTCAATCGATAAGGTTTGTGCAAAATGCTTCTGCAAATCAGCAATATCGCCTTCTTCAATGTCCAAGGTAACAACAGGCCTTCCTGTCTCCCAATCTCTTTTGAAGTCCTTTAATTTACCCTTAATAATCATCAGATATAATCCCCTCGGATGCCGCTATAAATGCCGGTGTGTCTTTTGCATCTTCATCACCAAAAGGAAGCTCGTCGGCCTCGGTATAGGAAAGCCATCTTTCGTCCTCGGTAACTCTTACAAGATGGTTTCTGCCTTTGCTGATTTTTACATATCCATCAGAACTGAATCTGATACCTACCACCTCATCCGCAGGTAGGTCCTTAACAGCTTCAACCAAGTCATTGCTCGCAATTTTCAATAAATTTAACTGTGTTTCAGTAATCCGCATCTCTCCACTCCTCTGCTCGCTCAATAATCTTCTCAATACTTGAAAGTTTCTTGCCTTCGTTCCAAAGCTTCTTGCCTCTCTTTTCACCACACTTGTAATACTGGATAGCCTTTTCAGCATCTCCTGTCTTTTCAAGCAATTTGCCAAAAATAATGCATCCGATTTCAAGGTTGTCATAAGGATCGTTGACATCTAATCCCTTCTTTTCCATGTCTTCCCACCAAACCTTGTTAATCTGGCAAAATCCTATTGAATTACCACCGTCGCCAACTGCATTCGCCCTGAAGGAACTCTCTGAAAAAATGAGACTTGCCATCAAAAAGAAATCAATATTGTAATCTGCACATAATTCCTGCAAATAAATCTGATATTTCTCTTCAAGGCCGATATCGTAAACGGTCACTTTTTCAATTTGTTCTTTTTCCTGTTCTTCGCTCCAAGATATAAAAATCTTGTCAATGTCATGCGCTACGATTTCTTCAAAGGGAATCGGCTGAATAATTGATGTTGCTGGTCTCGCCTCTGTTTCTTCCGGCGCAAAGATGATCAACAGGATTATTGCTACAAGCACCGCTACAGATACCCACTTAATTGCTTTTTTCATTTGTACTTCCTCACAGATTCATAATTTTCTCAGTTGTTATTCCTAACTCATGGAATAGCATCAACAGCTCCCAAGGCTCTAAAAGCTGTTTATTGAACCGGTAGCAAAACTTCTGTTTCGATTCTTCCAAGACTGCTGCCAGTTCCGTCATGCTTTTCTTCTCTTCCGCTGCAGTCCCTCTCAACATCCGGTACAGGCTTTCCTGTCTGCTTTTAGCCTTTTGCATTTGTGTTAATTTCATTCTTGGCATTGTTATTCTCCACTAATGTTCACTTTTTTCAACATCAGACGCAAAAAAAATACGGTCTTTTTCCATCAAGGATGTTACACCTAAAATTTGGCAAAACTTGGTAATCTCACAGGCAGTAAAAAAAGAAATATTTTTCATTTTTTTATCTAAGCACTGTCTGGAAATGCCGATTTCTTCCGCAATAAAATCTTTTTTGAGGCCCTTTTTCTTAATCAATGCTTCAAGATATAGTGTGTTTGTCATTTTTGCTTGCCCCTTTCTTCTATATTTTGTTGATGTTTTTCAACATATTTTCAATATAAGTGCTGTGTTGAATATTGTCAACACAAAATTACATTATTGTTGAATATTTTTTCAAAAATAGGTATATTATTATCAGAACAAAAGAAAGGAGACAACAAATGACAGTCGCAGATAGAATTAAAATGAGACGAGAAGCTTTAGGAATGAGTCAAGACGAGCTCGCTCAAAAGCTCGGCCTTAAAGGAAGATCTTCAGTTTGCAAGGCTGAAAAATCAGGAGACACTATGACATCAAAAACAATCATGATTTATGCAAAAGCCTTAGACTGCACTCCAGCTTTTTTAATGGGATGGACTAACGAACCAGGAAACGAACCCCAAAAGGCACCTGAAATCGACTTGCAACTTTTCAGCAAAAGCGGAAACGAAAGACTTTATGTAGAACTTTCAGACATTCTTGGAGATGTATCTTTGGAAGAAAAAGCACAAATCATCTCATTCTGTAAATTCATAGCAAGTCAAAGGAGTAAAAAATGACTATAGAAAAGCTTCCTTCCGGATCCTACAGAATTACACAGATGTATAAGGGAAAGCGCTACCGTGTTACAGTGTCATACAAACCGACACAAAAGGAAGCGCTTTTACTCCTTGCTGATAAAATAAAAGATACCCCTGCAACCGCTGAATCTGTCCGAAATAACAGCTTTAGTGAATATTGCGACTTATTTATCGCTTACACTGAAAATAAAGGGAAATCGCCTTCTACAGTGCGAGGATATGTCTCTTTAATAAGTTGTATGTCAGACAAATTCAAAGCACTTAGGCTCTCGGACATAACCGAAGAGGATATACAGGACGAAATCAACCGATACGCAGAAAACCACGCACCCAAATCTGTCAGCAACCTGCACGGCCTGATTCATTCGATATTAAGCAAATACAGGCCTAAATTTCGTTATTCGATAGAATTACCATCTAAAGTAAAAAAAGCTGAATACGAGCCTTCTACGAAAGATGTTCAGAGGATAATTGAAGCCAGTGCAGGAAGTAAATACCATGTGGCAATTCTCCTCGGAGTTCTGGCACTTCGTAGAGGCGAAATAGCCGCCATTACTGCTGCCGATATTGATGATAATAATGTCCTGACAATCGATAAAGACCTTGTTGTTGACAAGAACGGAAATCAAGTTATAAAACACATGCCCAAAACAGCAGATTCATACCGGCGCATTCTTATTCCACAGAGCCTCGCAGATGAAATCAGAGCACAAGGCCAGGCTTATAAAGGAAATATGCATTCGATTAACGAATACCTGCATAAACTTCAAGATAAACTCGGAATACCACGTTTCCGCTATCACATGTTAAGGCATTTCGCTGTAGCCTATCTTCACAGAGAAGGATTCACAGACCAGCAAATCATGTCATACGGTGGATGGAGCAATAGTTCCGACATAATGAAACGAGCTTACCGCTATAATCTGGATCCTGAACAGGCGCAGCAAAGCATCGTTTCTTCTTTTTCTTCGTTCGTGGGTAATCCTCATGGGTAAAAAAGTGTAAAAAAGCACTTTACAGTGTCAAAAACCACTTTACAAAAAGGCATAAAAAAAGCCTCGCAAACCAAGGTATCATGCTAAATTCCTTGATTTTGCGAGGTTTTTAATTTAATGGACCAGACGGGAGTCGAACTATATAAGATTTCAATAAAACCCTTATAAAATAAGGCTTCCCGTGGATATGTGGGTAATTTCGTGGGTAATTCAATTATTCAGCTTCTAAACTGCGCCGTGTGTTGCCGCCGACTTTGCCGTCCGCATCCAGATTACCCTTCATCCTTTGATAATTCATTATTGCTGCTTCTGTTTTTGCACCACAAGAACCATCAACCGATATGTTGTAACCGCAGTTCCATGAGAGAATTCTTTGCACCCATTTAACATCTTCTCCCTTGCAACCTTTTTTAATTGTTCTTGTTGGTAGAGGATATTTATTGCCATTATCATCAGCGAAATCGATATGAACGATAAGCATTACCTGAGACAGCTTCCTCTCTCGTCTTGCAACATGGTTTCCGGTTGCCTGATCTCCCAGGTTTACTAATCTTGTGTTGCCTTCAACGGCCCAAAACTTATTTTTTGTTGTGCTTAATTCATCAAAAATTCCAATGTGGTCTGCTTTTTCATCGGTATCAAACTGATAAAAAACTAAATCTCCGGGATAAGCTTTGCTCAAATCCCTGTGGCAATTTTTAGGTGTATGATTTTTGTAATATTTCA
>JAZUJC010000113.1:0-4569 GCA_045642625.1 Lachnospiraceae bacterium | reverse complement strand
ATTGTCTTCCTAAGACCGCTTGGCCTCCGACTTTACTCCATAAGCAAATCAGAGGTTTTCATTACAATGTGCTTAATTCTGAAAGCTATTTTTTTGTCAAAGAAAAGAAGATAGCCAAGAATAATGACCGTTTCGTATACTCTGGCAATTAATGTACCGAGTGCAGCACCGGCGATTCCCATTTCAGGCATACCAAACTTACCGAAAATAAGCCCGTAGTTAAAGAACAGATTAACAAAGAAGGCTCCGATCGATACAAATAAAGGTAATCTTACCTGGCCCACACTTCTTAAGGCAATAGTACAAACAAGGGAAAGTCCCAGGAAAAAGTAGGTGACTATTGAGTAGTTAAGGTAGGTGATACCGCTTTCGATTATATCGGTTTCAGTGGTATACATTGACATTATTGTACGGGGCATTATTAGTGTCGCCAGGGCAAACAGTGTTGCCAGGGTTACCGTAATCTTTAACATAATGGCAATGGTCTTTTTTAAAGAAATATCGGATGTTTCGGGAGATTCCTCACGCATTCCCCAATAGCGGGAGATAAGCACCGATGCACCCATTCCGATTCCCATACAGAATATGTGATAAATACTGATAAAGGAATTGGCAAGAGAAGAGGCGGAAAGCTGTGTTTCTCCAAGGGTACCAAGCATTATCGTATCAAGCATGTTAACGCCGATGGATATCATGCTTTGCAGGGCAATGGGTAAAGCCAGGGTCAGTACCTTTTTATAAAAATCCCTGTCATTTATGTACAGTTTCTTAAAGAAGGATATCATTTTCTCCTCCAATCAGTTCTTTGTTATCAAGGCGCCTAAAGCGGCTTAAAAAGCGCCAC
Source organism: Lachnospiraceae bacterium (assembly GCA_045642625.1). Lineage (GTDB taxonomy): Bacteria > Bacillota > Clostridia > Lachnospirales > Lachnospiraceae > UBA1258. The sequence goes on along the minus strand of JAZUJC010000113.1, from coordinate 3,725 downwards.
GCGTATTCGCAGGAATGATACCGGCATTCATGTCCCATTTTGCTTACCGAGCCTAAAAGAGTGTAGTAGTTTCCGTCATTGCTCTTAAAGCAGTTAAGGGTAAGGTCACTGTCGCGGTCATTGTCGTGAATTACTATGGTTTTATCACCGTTTACACCCCAAATTTTGTTTTTCCAGCATTCTTTTTCGGCAAAAGAAGCAGTATAGGGGATATTAACTTTGTTTACATCAAACACATATCGAATTCGGTCGGTGCATTTTTCGGCCTGGAACGGAAGCTCCGGAAGGGGAGTTTCTTCGCCACCGATATAGTAAATCGGTACAAGCACATCCTTGTTGATTTCTACGGGAGAGGGCTGTCCAAAAACATTGAGCCCAAGCTCAAAGGTTGCATCCATGGGGGCCAGACCGGCAAAAACCTCGGGATATTCCTGATATAAGTCCCAGGATTTGCAGCCGCCCATTGAGAAGCCGGAACCATAAATTCTGGAGGAATCAATATTATATTTCTCTTTAAGAATGCCCAGCAGCTCCATCATTTCGGTTGCGGTGCTGTTAATATGGTCTTCAACGCATACAAGAAGAAAATCGTGATCATGGGCAACCTTATACCACTCAGAAACATAAGCGATATGCTTGGCGGAATCACCGCCACCGTGGAAGCATAAAAGGAGCGGTGCGGGTCCCTTGTCAAATAAATCCTTATTGTAAAAGGCAATGAATCCTACCTTATGGGTTGTTGTTTTTGCATCATCCCCGGCATTATCTGCCGAAGTTTTCAAGGTTGTAACTACAGGCTCTTCATTCATTCCGATGGAGGCTAAATCTGGTTCAAAGCTTATATCCCCAACCCATCCCCAGCGTTTGAAGGTGTATATAAATGATTTGAAGATTTGGCTGAATTCGGGATAGTTCCCCGAGTAATCGAACTTCTCAAAATAATCGGTGCCTGCTTTGATACATTCGTTTATTTCATCGGTATTATTTACGGAAAGAATTGGCATATTTTTTCTTTCAATTTTGGGAGTTACAGAGAGATTTTCCAAAATGCACACAGTGGGGCATATGTCCGCCGGTCCCCAAAGCCCGTCACCGGTAATTGGCTTTAACAGGTTTGCGGCAACATAGTCGGCAGCACAGTCTTTTGCAAAAAGAAATACCCTGAAAATGGCACCTCTTATGGCGTAGCCGTCGACGGTCTTTGTAAAGCGGTTATTAAGTATTGCGTAACCGTCCTTATGATACTGATGGATTTTGGAGTTGGAAATAAGTTCTTTATACAGCTCTTCATTACAGTCGCTCCAGGCTTTACCACCGGCAGGGCATATATATACAACCGATGAGTCAAAAGAAGCGGCAATATTTTTAAGGCCCGTCTTTTCGGCATAGGAAACAGCCTCATTGTCATCGGGAAGTGAATCTGTAAGGACAATCAGGTAGGGAGCACTGTAACCGTAGTTGATTACAGCGCCCTCAAGTGTATTTGAAGGAACATAAACCTTGGCAGAAAAACTGTCAAATGCACTGCTCCAGATTTTATCATTGTCAGCTAATGTTTTTACTTCGGGTTTTTCATTGAGTTTCATAATAATCCTCCTTGGTTCATCGATTTCAGTATAACAATTTGGCATTGGTGATATGCCTTGAATTATGCTATTTTTAGACCAAAAGTTCTTAATTTTTGCGAAGTTAAAATTAGGTCTAACAGGTTTGTTAATAATCAACTATAATGAAGGTAAGCGACAGGTTAGCGAGTGTCGTGATTAAGCTTCATCTGTAGCAATTTAATGGGGCTGATTGATTTGCTAATTTAAACAGATGAAATAGAGGATTGATATGAACGAAGCATTTGATATTGAAATACCATATACTCCCCAAAGCGGAGAGTATCGATTTGACGGTTTTACGGCAGATAAGCCTCTTTTAGGTAAAAAGAAGGGCAAGCTTCCGCCTATGGGCTGGAACAGCTGGAATGCTTTCGGAAGCGGAAATACGGAAGCGCTTACAAAAGAAATGGCCGATAAGTTTATCGAGCTTGGCCTGGATAAGCTTGGATACCGCTATCTTGTACTGGATGACGGCTGCTATTTGCCGGAAAGAATTGACGGAAAGGTTGACAACGAAAAGGTTAAGTTCCCAAACGGTTTCAGAGCATTGGCCGACTATATTCATGGTAAGGGTCTTAAATTTGGCATGTACAATGACGTGGGCACAAATCTTTGTGCCGGAGCGGCAGTAGGTACCTGTGGTCACGAGGAAATCGATGCGCAGTGCTATGTGGACTGGGGAGTTGACTTTTTAAAGGTTGATAACTGTTACTATCCCTGGGATAATGCTACATTCTCAAATGCTGAAAATGCCAGATATGTGTATGCGCCCAATATTAAAAGTGTAACACTGGTTAATGTGAAAACAGGTGAAAGCACAGAATTTGACGCGGTAAAAGACGGAATTCTTTGGGGACAGGGAGCCGAGAAGACGGACTGTTTTGTCAAAGGAATCGGTACCTTTGATGGTACGGGGCCGGATCATTCGCCTGTGGGGGAACTGTCATCCGAGCTTAGGTTTGATATTAAGAATGTGTCTGCCGGTGAATATGATTTGAACTTAGAATATGCCACCGGCCGTGAAGTTGGAACCGGAAGCTGGCTTCAGATTGCATTGGGCCTTAATGATAATACCGAAATTGTATTTGATGGATTTCTTTCCGAGACTGAAGCATCAGATTCTTTTGTAACATCTGAAGCTGTAAGAATAAACATTATCGAAGGGGATATGGTACTTCGCCTTATGAACCACAGAAGGCAGGAGAATACCCTGTGCTCATATGCAAAGCTTCTTGAAGGTTTAAATAAGGCAGATAAGAATCATGACATTATTCTTTCACTGTGTGAATGGGGCAAGACACAGCCACACCAGTGGGGCTGGAAGGTTGGAGACAGCTGGCGAATTCTTAATGATATAACCTTCCGAGTGGGAGCTGATGGGGACCCGGGTCACGGTGACTGGGAATCCGATTATACTCCCGGGGTTGCTCCGCAATACAATAAAGCAGTTATTATGGATGAGTTTTCAGGTTTAGATAAGGGCTGGAACGATCCGCATATGATGATGATCGGTATGGACGGCCTTGATATAGCCATGTGTGAGACACATATGTCAATGTGGTGTATGTTAAATGCTCCATTGATGCTGGGCCTTGATTTAAGACGTGTGAAGGTGGGAGATGATTTTTATCGAATCATTACCAACAAATCACTGATAAAGCTTAATCAGGACGAACTGGGAATTCAGGCAAAGCGTATTTACTGCAGCATTGTGGATTCAGATCCTTCAACCACCTACGTAAGAGACAATAAGCGTGTGGATGTGCTTGCAAAGCCATTGTCTGATGGCAGTGTTGCTTTGGCATTTTATAATCTTGATAAGGACAGGGATAGCGATATTAAGGTATCGGTAGCTGTAGCGGATATTGTTAAATTTATCGGTGCCAAAATGGTTGATGTAAAAGGGTTTGAAAATGCAGCTTCCTACGAGGTAATCAATCTTTGGACCAATGAAATGTCTGTATCAGAGGACGGAGTTTTTGGCACTGATACCTTGCCTGCCTGCGGTAATCTTACAGTTTTGGTTAAGCCTGTCAAATAATATTTTGCGTAGTATGTATGAGTGATTTTATAACGAGAAGAGAATTTATTAAGCTTCTTTCTTTTTCCGTAGAGGAT
>JAZUJC010000112.1:0-4657 GCA_045642625.1 Lachnospiraceae bacterium | reverse complement strand
ATGCAAGCGGAATGGCAGTTGGTCTTCCTGAAGGTCAGATGGGTAACTCAGAAGTTGGACACCTTAACATGGGTGCCGGCCGCATTGTATATCAGGAGCTTACCAGAATTACCAAGGAAATTCAGGATGGTACATTCTTTGAAAATGAGGGTCTCATGAAGGCTATTAACAATTGTAAGGCTAAGGATTCCTCACTTCACATTTATGGCTTGTTATCAGATGGCGGTGTTCACTCACACATTACACACCTTTATGGTTTATTGGAGCTTGCTAAGAGAAACGGTCTTTCAAAGGTATATGTTCATGCATTCTTAGATGGTCGTGATACACCTCCTACAGGTGGTAAGGGATATGCTGAAGCTCTTATGGCAAAGATGGAAGAGCTCGGTGTTGGTGCAATCGCTACTGTTACCGGACGCTACTATGCAATGGACCGTGATAACAACTACGATCGTGTTGAAAAGGCTTACAATGCACTTACTAAGGGTGAAGGAAATGAAGCTGAATGCGCGTTATGTGCTATTCAGGCATCCTATGACAAGGATGTTACCGATGAGTTCGTTGAACCTACAGTAATCAAGAAAGACGGACAGCCCGTTGCTACTGTTAAAGACGGTGATTCAATCATTTTCTATAACTTCCGTCCTGACCGTGCGAGAGAGATTACAAGATGCTTCTGCGATGATGATTTTGATAAGTTTAATCGTGGAAAGAGACTTGATGTTACATATGTTTGCTTCTCTGATTATGATCCTACCATTCCTAACAAGGAAGTTGCATTCCACAAGATTTCAGTTACCAATACATTTGGTGAGTGGCTTGCAGCAAAGGGAATGAAGCAGGCAAGAATCGCTGAAACCGAAAAGTATGCTCATGTAACCTTCTTCTTCAACGGTGGTGTTGAGACTCCCAATGAAGGAGAAGAGAGAATTCTTGTTAATTCACCCAAATATGTTCCTACATATGACAAGAAGCCTCGTATGAGCGCTTATACCGTATGTGATGAACTTTCTAAAGCAATTACTGCAAAGAATGATGACGGTTCTTCCGTATATGATGTTATTATTTGTAACTTTGCGAACCCTGATATGGTTGGACATACAGGTGTGCTTGAAGCTGCCAAGGAAGCAGTTGAAGTTATTGATAAGTGCGTAGGCGAAGTGGTTGAATTCGTAAAAGAAGTGGGCGGTGTAATGTTTATTTGTGCCGATCACGGAAATGCAGAGCAGCTTGTTGATTATGAAACAGGCGAAGCATTTACTGCTCATACCACAAACCCTGTTCCTTTTATTCTGGTTAACTATGGCGAAGAGGTTACCCTTCGTGAGGGCGGATGCCTTGCTGATATTATCCCTACACTTATCGAGGTTATGGGAGAAGAACAGCCTGTTGAGATGACAGGAAAGAGCCTTATCGTTAGAAAGTAATGTTATAATTTTAAGAAAGATTAAAAGTGCTTGAAATCTTTGTTTTCATATGATACTATTAATCTCGCTTGATATTTAGGAGGATATTTTAATGGCAGCATTGAAAGTTATTTTGACAATAGTTTTTATTGTGGTTTCTATTGCACTTTTAATAGTAGTACTTATGCAGGAAGGTAAGTCGGCAGGTCTTGGAGCTATCTCCGGAGCAGCTGAGACATACTGGGGCAAGGCTAAGGGCCGTTCAATGGAAGGTATGCTTGTTAAGATTACAAAGTGGCTTGCAGTTCTTTTCATGGTTTTGGCAGTTGTGCTCAACTTCCTTAATAAGGCACCTAAGGTTGTAGGTTAAAGTGTTATTTGAGACCACTCTTCTTGAGTGGTCTTTTTTTGTTTAGAATGCGTATGCTATATAGTAAATGAACTTCGAAGGATTGTAATACGGCGGAAAGGATGGATTATGAATAACAGAGACAAAAGAAAAAAGTTAATACTTGAATTGTTTCATGATGATATGTATGTTCCCATGAGACGCCGCGAACTGGCAATTTTTATGCAGGTGTCTGAAGAGGTCAGGACGGAATTTGACTCGGTTTTGGATGAACTTTTAAATGAGGGCTCTATTGTATGTACTCAAAGGGGAAAGCTTGTTTTGCCGTCAAAGGGACCGGTAAGAAAGGCTGAAGAAAATGCGTTAAAATCCCTTAAAAATTTAAGTTCAAGATCAGCTAAAAATCCCACTTATGTGGGAAGGTTTTCTGCATCCAAAGCAGAATTCGGGTTTGTTACAGTTGAAGGGATGGACCAGGACTTCTTTATTCCGGGAATTCATAGTCAGAACGCAATGCACGGTGATACAGTGCTTATTGAGGTTACTAAAGAAAAATCCGGTAACAGTCGTGCTGAAGCCCGCATTGTTGAAATCGTAGAGCGTTCAAAGGATATCATTGTTGGTACCTATGAGGCTTCTTCGAAAGGTTTTGGATTTGTAAGGTGCGATAATCAAAAGTTTAAGGATGATATTTTTATTCCAATAGAATATTCCAAGGGAGCGGTAGAAGGTTCAAAGGTTGTGGTTGAACTTACATTTTATGGTGATGAGCGACATAAGCCTGAGGGAAAGGTAACTCAGATTATTGGCCATATTAATGATCCGGGTGTTGATATTCTCTCTATTGTAATGGCTATGGGTATTCCCAATCAGTTTCCGGAAAAGGTTCTTAATCAGGCAGAACGTGTATCCAAGCCGGTTAGTGAAGCGGACATGGCAGGTCGTGAAGATTTGCGTGGCTTAACCATGGTAACGATTGACTCTGAAGACGCTAAGGATCTTGATGATGCGGTAAGCCTTGAGATGAAAGGGGATATGTATGAATTGGGTGTGCATATTGCCGATGTGTCCAATTATGTGCATGAAAATTCCGCATTAGACAGGGAGGCTTTAAAAAGAGGAACCAGCACTTATCTCGCAGACAGGGTTATTCCTATGCTTCCACATACCCTTTCAAATGGGATATGTTCATTAAATCAGGGAGAGGAAAGGCTGTGTCTTTCCTGCATCATGGACATAGATAATTCGGGAAATGTTAAGGATTACCGAATCGTTGAAGGTGTAATAAATGTTAACAGGCGAATGAGTTATACCGCTGTTAAAAAGATTATTGAGGATAACGATGAGTCAGTTATTAAAGAATATGAAGAACTGGCTCCTATGTTTTACAAAATGCATGAACTGGCTAAAATTCTTAGAGCAAAAAGAAAAAAGCGCGGTTCCATAGATTTTGATTTTCCGGAAACAAAGGTTCTTTTGGATAAGGATGGTCATCCTACAGATATTAAACCCTATGAGCGCAATGAGGCAACGAAGCTTATAGAAGAATTTATGCTTATTGCCAATGAAACGGTTGCCCAGCATTTTTACTGGCTTGAAATGCCGTTTCTTTATCGTATTCATGAGGAACCGGATGCCGAAAAGATTGATAAACTGAAAACCTTCATAAAGAACTTTGGTTATATGCTTAAAACCGGAAGCGATGAATTACACCCCAAAGAACTTCAGAAACTTCTTGAGAAGATTTCTGGAAGCAGTGAGGAAATGCTTATATCAAGGCTTACGCTTCGAAGCATGAAGAAGGCAAGATATTCACCGGATTGTGAGGGCCACTTTGGACTGGCCTGTGATTACTACTGTCATTTCACATCCCCTATAAGAAGATATCCAGATCTTCAGATACACCGTATCATAAAGGACTGGCTCAGGGGTCGGCTGAATGATGAAAAGATTGAACACTATAACAAGATTCTTTCTGATGTGGCAGTCAGCACCAGCACAACAGAGCGCAGGGCCGATGAGTGTGAGCGGGAAACTGTTAAGCTTAAAAAAGCTGAATATATGCAACGTCATATGTATGAAATATTTGAAGGTGTAATAAGCTCTGTAACTAACTGGGGAATCTATGTTGAATTACCCAATACCTGCGAGGGACTGGTGCATGTTTCGAGCATGGCGGGAGATTTTTATTGCTTTGATGAGAGAAACTATGAACTGATAGGAGAGGGAACAGGGAAAACCTTTAAGCTTGGCCAGACAGTGAAAGTAATGGTTCATGATATTGATTTGTCATCAAGAACCATTGATTTTATTCTTGCTGATTTTGACGAGGATTCAGCTATTCATGATTTTTATAAAAATGGCAGAAAAATAAGCGAGTAGGGATAAGCATACATTGTTTATATCTGCTGTTATCATATTAATATGCAGTATTTGTTAAATTGCATATATTATTTAAAAAGTGGCAAATTATCATATTATTAATGTCATGATAATTCCATATATGTTATAATAATAACGGTGGTTGATTATGGCAAAAGAAGAAGCAAAAAAGCTTGTATGTAACAACAAAAAAGCATATCACGATTACTTCGTAGAGGAGAAATTTGAGGCGGGTATTGTGCTTCATGGCACAGAGGTTAAGTCGCTGCGCCTCGGGAAATGCTCAATAAAGGAATCCTTTATCAGGATTGATAAAGGCGAGATATGGGCATACGGAATGCATATCAGTCCTTATGAAATGGGCAATATTTTTAATAAGGATCCTTTAAGGCCCAAAAAGCTTCTTTTGCATAAATCAGAAATCCTTAAGCTGAACGGAAAAATATCCGAAAAAGGATATACACTTGTTCCGCTTGAAGTATATTTCAGCCAGGGTAAGGCTAAGCTTGAATTTGGTCTT
>JAZUJC010000111.1:0-3277 GCA_045642625.1 Lachnospiraceae bacterium | reverse complement strand
TACGCCCTGGTGACTTTCTCTGTGGTGGGACTGTACCCGATAGCCTTTGTTAAATTACACAAAAAGAAAGAAGGACGTTAACCCCTATGAGTTTTCAGTCCTTCTTATTTCAAGGGAACCGTGCTTTCACAGTTCCTTTTTTAATCCACTCTTCTCTTTATTTCATCCTTTATCCTGTCGCTCTTTTTGCGGAGCCCAAAGGAAATGCAAATACAAACCACCGCAATCAAAAGCCCTACATACATTTTGGGTCTCAGGATTGCCGCATAATCCTCGGGAGATATGGCATCACCGTGAATCTCATAAATATGAAACGACCAGTATATCCAATATGTGGTGGAGGCCAGAGCCACACACCACAGGCATATCCTGCAGATAAATATATTCTTTACTGTTTTAAAACTTACTTCCTTCATGCAAATCTCCGTTTCTTATTCCATAGAATAACTCATCATCTCATATTTAAGCCGTGAACCCTCTTCTATCTCAGCCGGCAGCAAAGCTCTTGCCACTAATTTAGGCTCACCCTCAGGCTCATCCACTTTCACCAGATTGGCGTAATCACCATCTATACTTTTAACAATGTAATAAACCGCTTCAAACATATCGCACCTACTGTTATGATTTTTTCTTTTTACAAAAACAATATATCATATTCCTTATTCAGTTTCATCAGGTTTATTGCGTATTATTTGTGTTTCCCCACGATTGACCAAAATCAAGAATTTTATATATAATATCCTTGATAACTTTATATTAAAGGACAAAGAAAATGGACAAAGAAAAAAGCAAGGTATTTGCGCTGTTAATCGACGCAGACAATGTATCACCCAAATATATGAGTGCGATAATCGAAGAAATGACTACTAAATACGGTAATCTTTCATATCGAAGAATATACGGTGACTTCACCGAAACCCGCAAAAATTCATGGAAAAAGATGTTGCAGGAAAATTCACTGACTCCCATTCAGCAATACGAGAATACCGTAGGCAAAAACTCATCGGACTCGGCTCTGATCATTGATGCCATGGATATCCTCTATACCGGCAATGTGGATGGTTTTTGCATTGTATCAAGCGACAGCGATTTCACCAGACTGTGCAGTCGATTAAAGGAATCCCAAATGTATGTCATCGTAATGGGCGAGGAAAAAACACCCCGTGCCATCCGTATGGCCTGCGATAAGTTTATTACCCTGGAAAACCTTGTGGAATCCGATGATGACGACAAGAAACAGACCGGCAAGAAGGATTCCAAGAAGCGCCAGCAGGTACTTGAAAAGAAATCCGTTCTTACCTTAATGACCGATATTATTAACGACAATGTAAACAATGGTCGTGCAACCCACCTTGGAGAGCTTGGCAGCAAGATAAATGCCCGCTATCCCGACTTTGACTCCCGAGATTACGGCTACAGTACTCTTTCCAAAATGGTGGAGGAATCCGACGGTTTTGAATTGGAGAAAAAAGGAACTGCATTCTATGTTTCCGTTACGAGCACCAGTTCAAAGGGTGATGTTTATGCTTTTGCAAGAAACACCATCATAAAGAGTGGTCCCGAAGGCATGAACATAAGCGAGTTAAGCAACCAGCTTCACTCTGCTTTCCCCGCTTTCTCACCCAAATCCTACGGATATTCCCAGTTCCAGCGTTTTGTAAGCTCCATTCCCGGAGCCAAGCTCTACGCCGAGGACTATGGTAAACGAGTGGTTATTGAAGAATAGTTTTGTGCGCCCTGCATACACATATGTCCGCGTATTTGTATAAAAATGCACAAAAAGAGTCTATGCTTTTTGTATAAAATAGTAACTTATTTTATTGACATTAGGCGCTTGTACAATTAATATTTCCTACTATAAAGATAATTGGGTGTGCTAATAAACTTAATTACTTTAAATCATGTGATTTATATTTATGAAATCACATACAATAGGAGGAAAAAAATGAAAAAGTTTACTAAACTTACAGCCTTAGTTCTTTCTTTGGCTATGACAGTTGCTTCTTTTGCCGCATGCGGTGACGGAAACACAAGTGCAAGTGATAATTCAGTAGTTGCTTCTACTGACAGTAACGGCGAAACAGTTGCTGCTACAGGTGCTACCTTCAAGATTGGTGGTATCGGACCCACAACCGGTGGTGCTGCTATTTACGGTATCGCTGTTGAAAGAGGCGCAAAGATCGCTATCGATGAAATCAATGCTGCCGGCGGTATCAATGGTTACATGATTGAATACAAGTACGAAGACGATGAATGTGATGCCGAAAAGTCAGTTAACGCTTACAACGCTCTTAAGGACTGGGGTATGCAGATGTTAGTAGGTACCACAACTTCAGGTTGTTGTGTAGCTGTTGCTGCTGAATCTGTTAACGATAACATGTTCCAGATTACTCCTTCAGGTTCTTCTGTTGACTGTATCAAGAACGATAACGTATTCCAGGTTTGCTTTACAGACCCTAACCAGGGTATCGGTTCTGCACAGTACATCGGTCAGAACGGTCTTGCAACAAAGGTTGCTGTAATCTACGACAGCTCTGATGTTTACTCATCAGGTATTTACACAAAGTTCGCTGCTGAAGCAGAAAATCAGCCTTTCGAAATCGTAGCTACCGAAGCTTTCACCGCTGATTCAAAGACAGACTTCTCTGTACAGCTTCAGAAGGCTGCTGATGCAGGCGCTGAGCTTGTATTCCTTCCTTTCTACTATACCGAAGCTTCTTTAGTATTAACCCAGGCAGCTGCTGCAGGTTATGATTTCACTTTCTTCGGTTGTGATGGTTTGGATGGTATCCTTGGTGTAGAAAACTTCGACATCGCTCTTGCTGAAGGCGTTATGTTACTTACTCCTTTCGCTGCTGATGCTCAGGATGCTGCTACTCAGGCATTTGTTTCTACTTACGAAAGCTTATACGGTGAACTTCCTAACCAGTTCGCCGCAGATGCTTACGATGCTGTATATGCAATCAAGGCTGCTGCTGAAAAGGCAAATGTTAACCCTAACATGAGCATTTCAGAAATCGGCGATGCTATGAAGGTTGCTATTACCGAAGTATCAGTTGACGGTCTTACCGGTGAAGCAATGCACTGGGATGCTGAAGGAACCGTAAACAAGGCTCCCAAGGCTATGATCATCAAGGATGGCACTTACTCATTAATTCAGTAATTAATGCTGTAACAGTATTTTATAACTAAATACAAATGTCAACGGGGACGCAATTTTTATATACTGCGTCTCCGTTTTTTTATTCAGGAAACACAAGTCGGATCGTAGCCATGT
>JAZUJC010000110.1:0-4500 GCA_045642625.1 Lachnospiraceae bacterium | reverse complement strand
CATGGTTGCAAGCCTTTTGCTTACACCGGGTGCCGGGGGATAAGGGTTTTCATTGGTATTAAGCTTAATAAGCTTAGAGATTTTAGGCTGTTCTCCGGGAACATAAGGAACAACCTTTCTTACGTTGCTTTCCCACATACTAATCCTGTATTGCGTATCCGGTTAAATTTGACATTATTAAATCAAAATGCCACGAATACTGCCAAAAGACCTGCGTGAAAAGTGTTTCATTTTCACGCATTGGTCTAACTGTTGTTTCAGTACAATAAATGCTCAAAGGGCATCTACTTAACTTAACAAGTATACAGAAAATGTGTCATTTACGCAAGCAAACTTCATACCTCAGTCATTCATTAACCTTTAAAAACAAAGCTTTTTTTATCATCTGAAATATTCAGGCCCTCTTTGGTATCCACATCCAAAATCACTTTCTTTTTATCCTTAAGCAGTCTTCCCTTAAGAGAGTAGAATATCCTGTATTCCTTATTTTTCTCCAAAGGTTCAACCGGGAATCTAACAAAAAGCTTTTTACCGTCACCTTTAAGGCTTGCTCTGGCCACAAGCTTTACCCTGCCGCTATCGGATGCATAAACAAAAGTCATGGAAGAAAGAATAAGAAATGCTGCAAAAATGCTTAACAGCCCAAATGCAAGAAAAATCCCGGGATGATTTTTAAGATACACGCTGAGCGAAGCCTTGGTTCCCACTGAACTTTTGGGATCCGTGGGCATACCGGCGGACACTACGGTGGCCAGGGGCTTGTTGTTATTGTACGTGTTAACGGGAATCAGATTGCCTGAAACATCGTCTCCTTGCGAATCATTACCCGAAGTATCGTTTCCGGAAATGTCGTTTCCCGAGTTATCATCTCCCCACAGCCCGTTTCCGGATACATCATTATTGCTTACATCCTTACCCGTATTGGCTTCCTCCTGTGAATTGGGCTTTTTGTCCCCGGCGCCGCTATTATTGTTGTTATTTTGGGAACCGGACTTATTTTTTGACTCCTCATCCTTCTCGGTCTGTTCCTTTTTACGCCTTTCTTCCTCCTGACGTTTTCTTTCTTCCTCCTTTTTTCTCTCCTCCTCTTTCCTGCGCTCCTCTTCTTTTTGCTGCTCTTCTTTAGCCTTTTCCGCCGGGTCTTTGCCGATATTTGACACGGTAATTGAAGCAGAAGCGGTGTTTCCGGCGTTATCGGTAACGGTAACACTGTATGTGCCGTTTGATTTTACCTCCCAGGAAGAACCGGAAGAAAAGCCTCCTCCGTTAAAAGAAAATCCTCCTATTCCCGAAGCGTCGTCTGATGCCGTTGCGCTTATGGTAAGTCCGCTTTCAGTCCAGCCCGATGTACTCTTTGACAGTGACAGAGTTGGGGCTGTTTTATCAATATTGGACACTGTTACCGATTCAGTCACACTCTGTCCGTTGGAACCTGTAACAGTAAAAGAATAATTACCGTTTTCGCTTACCTGAGCCGACGATGTGCTGCTTCCGTCACTGAAGGTCACGGATTTTACACTGAAGGTAGGGTCCTGGACATTAACATTGCAGGATAATCCAACGTTTTTATTGGTCCAGCCACTGTTATTCACCGAAACAGACACGGTGGCCGCAGTTTCTCCCTCGTTTCTTCCGCATACTATATCAACTGCGGAATAATTGTGGGTCCTCAGAGGCGGAGTGTCACGCTCATCCAGCGTTGTTCCACAGGTCCTGCAGTAGGTCTTGTAAGCAACAAAAACCTCATCGGACTGATTCATACCGCATACATCGGTATAAGTATCCATTATACATTCTTTAATGGTTCCACAATTGCTGCAGTACTTATTAATATATTCCCTGCCATATCTCATAAAATGAGATGTACATTTCTTGGTTACCTTTCCTTTACAGGCATCGGTGTGTATGTGAGTAAATGACTGGGCATACACATTTACGGGCATTGATATTCCCAAATACAGAAGCGCAAGAAGAAATACTCCTGCCCTTTTTATTCTTTTCTTTTTTCCATAAAACATAAAAAACCTCCATGCAGAATAATAAGCCCCGTGAAACCGGGGCATTAATCTGTATCGAGGTAAGTGTAGTGCAATTTTATAACAACAAATTCTCAAAATCCATATGACAATATATACAAAATTACCCTTACAAATATTGTACAAGTACGATACATTCAGATTATGGCTAATAAAAAATACAGCATGGACATGACCCGGGGTCATTTAGTCCCACAAATAATTTCATTTACGCTGCCACTTATTGCCTCCAGCCTGTTACAGCTTTTATTTAACGCTGCAGACATGGTTGTCGCGGGCAAATTTGCAGGCCCTGATGCTCTGGCCGCCATAGGCTCCACCGGTTCACTGATTAACCTTCTGGTGTGTGTGTTTATGGGGTTATCGGTAGGCACCAATGTTTTGGTGGCCCGTTTCTACGGTTCAGGCAAAGGAAAAGATGTGAGCGAAACGGTTCACACCTCTGTTTTACTTGCGATTATATGCGGCATCCTTTTGACCGCTATCGGTTTCTTTTGGGCGCCTTCGCTTTTGGCCGCCATGGATACCCCTGAGACCATTCTCCCGTTGTCTGTCCTTTATATCAGAATTTACTTTTTTGGAATGCCTGTCAGCCTTTTATACAACTTTGCCAGTGCGGTGCTTCGAGCCATCGGTGATACCAAACGGCCTCTTATATACCTGGCTGTTGCAGGTGCATTAAACTTTATTTGCAATGTTATTTTTATTGTTGTATTTGGAATGGGCGTTGACGGTGTTGCCTATGCCACCGTACTTTCCCAGACCCTTTCTGCTGTGCTGGTTGTTATTGCACTGGTCAAAACCGATGAATGCTACCGTGTAATATTTAAAGAGCTTAAAATCACCAAGGACAAATTTGTGCAAATATTAAGGCTAGGTGTTCCTGCCGGATTACAGGGCGGCGTTTTTTCTTTTTCCAACGTACTCATTCAGTCCAGCATTAATTCCTTTGGACCTGCTGCCATGGCGGGAAATACTGCTGCCGCCAACATCGAAGGTTTCGTTTATGTTGCCATGAACGCCTTCCACCACACTTGTCTTTCCTTCACCAGCCAGAATTACGGTGCAAATAATTTTGATCGTATAAAGAAAATATGCTATACCTGTTTATCAATGGTATTTGCCGTAGGCCTTGTTCTTGGCCTTACATGCTACTTTGCCGGCCCTCCGCTGTTAAGCATTTATGCCGACAAAGAAAGTGTTGCCTCGGTAATTGAATACGGTATGCGCCGTATAAACATTATTATGCTCACCTATTATCTGTGCGGAATGATGGACGTAATGGTGGGGGCAATAAGAGGGCTTGGGTACTCCGTAATGCCCACAATTGTGTCGCTTTGCGGTGCCTGTCTGTTTAGAATTATTTACATATATACTGTTTTCAAATCCATACACACCATGGAATGTCTTTTTATTTCCTATCCCATTTCCTGGGCACTGACCTTTGGTGTGCATGTAATCTGCTATCTGATAGCCTACAAAAAGAAGCGTACCGTTTTGGCCTAAGCCACGGTACGCTTTTGATTTAGCTTTATAGAATGCAAAAGAAACTATTCGGCATTCATTTCCTCACCGTAAAGCCTTGCACATTTCACTGCCACATTCCAGCCCTTTAACAGTTTTTTTCTGTCAGCTTCATCCATTGTAGGTGTAAATTCCCTTCCAAGACTCCAGTTGACTATGATATCGTCCTGATCCTTCCAGAAACCGATTTTTAAGCCCGCAAGATAAGCTGCACCAAGAGCAGTGGTTTCAATGCATTTAGGCCTTTTAACATCAAGATTTAAAATGTCTGACTGGAATTTCATCAGGAAATTATTGGCACTGGCGCCACCGTCAACCCTTAGCGATGTAAGCTTAATTCCGGCGTCCTTTTCCATTTCCTTTAAAACATCGTATGTCTGATAGGCAATTGACTCAAGGGTTGCCCTTATAAAATGATCTTTTTTGCAGCCTCTTGTGATACCCACCACGGTTCCCCTTGCATACTGATCCCAGTAAGGTGCTCCCATACCAACAAAGGCAGGTACAATATATACCCCGGCTGTATCGGGCACCACAGTAGCATATTCCTCGGTTTGGCGGGCACTTTCGACCATTTTCATGCCGTCTCTTAACCACTGTACCCCGGCTCCTGCCACAAACACACTGCCCTCCAGAGCATAGTAGGGCTTTTCGGAAACACCGGCCGCAATAGTGGTCAACAAACCGTTATTAGAAAAAATAGCTTTTTCACCGGTGTTCATAAGAAGAAAGCAGCCTGTTCCGTATGTATTCTTGGCATCCCCGGCATTAAAGCAGCACTGGCCAAACAATGCAGCCTGCTGGTCTCCTGCCACTCCGCAGATTGGAATCTCATCACCGAGAATGTATTTATCACTTATGCCGTATTCCGAAGAAGAAGGCTTAACCTCAGGAAGCATGCTCATGGGAATTCCGAAAAATTCGCAGAGCTCTTCATCCC
>JAZUJC010000109.1:0-6850 GCA_045642625.1 Lachnospiraceae bacterium | reverse complement strand
CACACCGTCAGCATGCGGGACTTTTTATATACCCCCCGGTATTTTACTGTGGATTGTATGTGGTAACAATCTTGGCCACGGCTTCTTTTACCGCCTCAGGCCTGCTGTTTGCAATTTCTTTTAGCTCACTGAGTGAAGCTTCAAATTCGGCATGATTAAATTCAATCGGATGTCCAATATGAATCAGAGCATTTTCGGTACCCTTAAGGCCTTCCTCGTCCATTAGCAGTTCCTCGTACATCTTTTCGCCCGGGCGAAGTCCGGTAAACACAATATCAATATCCTCGCCCACACGGTAACCCGAAAGCTTAATAAGGTTTTGTGCCAGATCCAGAATCTTAACGGGCTCACCCATATCAAGGACAAATATTTCACCACCCTTGGCATAGGCTCCGGCCTGAAGAATAAGTGATACTGCTTCAGGAATCGTCATAAAGTAACGAATTATGTTAGGGTCTGTTACGGTTACGGGACCACCTGCCGCAATCTGCTTTTTAAACAGTGGGATAACCGAACCGTTGGAGCCCAGTACATTACCAAATCGTACGGCCACAAATTCAGTCTTTGATCGTTCGTTCATCATCTGAACAACCATTTCACACATTCTTTTTGAGGCACCCATAATATTGGTGGGGTTAACTGCCTTATCGGTGGAGACAAGCACAAACTTTCTGACGCCGTACTTATCCGCTGCCTGAGCAGTCTTCAATGTACCGAATACGTTATTTTTGATTGCCTCTCCCGGGCTTTCCTCCATTAACGGTACATGCTTGTGAGCTGCCGCATGATATACGATTTCAGGCCTGTACTCGTCAAATATCTGATTGATTCGGTTTGTATTTCTGACTGAAGCAATCAGTACCACCAGGTCAAGCTCCGGATGCTTTATTTTAAGCTCCTGCTGAATATCGTAAGCATTATTTTCGTAAATATCTACAATAACAAGTTTCTTTGGTGCTTTTTCGGCAATCTGTCGGCAAAGCTCAGAGCCTATGGAGCCGCCACCACCTGTAACCATTACCACCTTGCCCGAAACATATTCCGCAACTTCATCATTGTTAATTCGAACAGGTTCACGGCCAAGAAGGTCTTCTATTTCTACCTCTCTAAGCTGGGAAACACTTACATCACCGTTAATCAGCTGATATATGCCGGGTACAATCTGAAGCTTACAGCCTGTATCCTTACAAATATCAATAATCTTTTTTATCTCCATTCGGCTGGCAGAGGGAATTGCTATAATAATCTCTTCAATATGAAGTCTTTCAACAACCTCGGGAATAATGTCACGACCGCCGACAATAGGCACACCACGCATTACCTTTCCCTGACATCCCGCGTTATCATCGATAAAGCATTTTACATCCATACTTACATACGCGCTGGCCTCAATCTCTTTGAGGATTGAGTTGCCTGCAGCACCGGCGCCTACAATCATTACATTCTTTCTCTTGTTTGAAGAGCTGCCGAAGGTACCCTTTTGGCGGAGTACCCTTAAAAACCTGTAGGAAAACCTGATTGCCACCACCGAAATACCCAAAAACATGGGATAGAACAGGTAATAGCTAAGTGGCATTCTAAGCCCAAACAACAGTGTATAGGCAAAAACAAATACCGCCTCACTGATTACCGCACACACAATTTTAATCATTTCGTCGGCACTGGCATATCGCCAAACGCTTTTATAAAGCGAAAACAGAATGAAAATGATTATTGTGCTGATAATATTTATGGGGATTATCCACATAAGATTATCAAGATATCTGTGAGCAGAAACCAGTATCTGACTTATTTTAAAATCAAATCTTACCCAAAGAGCCGCAAAGGAGCTGATTAACACCATAGCCACATCGGCAACTCCAAGGATAAACGCTCTTTCAAGTCGTTTTTTGTTTTCCGCAAAATATATAATTCCGCTTTTTTTCTTCTTAGCCATTACTGCAAAGCCTTTCTGTAAGAAGTATCGATAATACCGTTTTCCACCAGCTTATCTTTAATCTCTATAAGCTCCCCGGTGGGTATATGTGTAATATTGCTTATATCAAACAAATCGTTGGTACCGTCCGAATAAGCAATAAAGCTTGTAATCATCATAACCGCATCATACTGTCCCTTACGGCTTACACTGGGATAAAGACCTCTCTTTCCAAGCTGAGGCTCACAAAGAACATTAACCTTGTAATATGCGTTGTTTTCCAGGGCATTAACAAGCTTACTAAGCACATCAAAGGTGCCCTGAAAGCCCTCGGGGCTTACAAAATTCATGTCATCAAGAGAAGTATGATACTCCGGGAACTTTGTAAACTTTGTGCGGCAGAAGGTTACCATTGGAATATCAACTCCCGGCGCATTGTACTGACGCTCATCGGAGCCTCTTTCCAAAAACGAATAGTCGGTAAACTTATCGTGGTAGTTCAAAATATTGGTAAGTGCTTTATCAGCCAAGGTGTTACCGTATTTTGAATGTACTATTGAATAATCCAGGTTATCCCCAACACAGCTTAAGTTAAAGGCTGCTGCCACATGCTGCTTTAAATGTTCAAGGTTACGGGAAATATATGTTATGGACCCGATCGTTTCAGGGTTAAACACGAACCTG
Organism: Lachnospiraceae bacterium; assembly: GCA_045642625.1. Lineage (GTDB taxonomy): Bacteria > Bacillota > Clostridia > Lachnospirales > Lachnospiraceae > UBA1258. The sequence goes on along the minus strand of JAZUJC010000109.1, from coordinate 4,251 downwards.
TAGGTATATCTTCTCTTGGGCAACTTCTTAATATAATCAGCCAGATATACTGCTGTTGCAGGGCCTGAGCACTCATTGTTGGCCATGGAAGGGTGACACACATAAGTGGTAAAAAGAATCTCTTCAGAGGTTTCACCGGGAATAACTATCTCACCGTAAGAAAGACTTCCGTCAAACAGCTTTGAATCAATATACATGTGATATTTGCCGGGTTTAAGAGAGTTCTTTGTGTTTTCACTCATACAAAAACCGTAGCGTTCTTTGTAATAGGATGTGATATAAGGAATTGCTTCAGGCTGTCCCGGTTCAGTATATACATGAGTCAGCAGTTCTTCCAAAGAAACCCACTCATCGACAGGAGCCGAATACCCCATTACATGGAGATTGCACTTCTTAAAATCAATAATCTTTTCCCCTGCTTCATTTTCAATATATGCATCATTAATTTCCCACTCCCTGGGAATGGTCCAGTCAAAAACCTCTGTACCGGTAGGCACCTCGGTGACAGTAATGTCAGCATATTTTTTTAATATATCAAAAGTTTCTCTGACACCACGACCGGACAGGCTTCGACAAATCGGAAAGATTTCTCCTGCAATATCATATATTTTTTGTCCGTCGCAAAATGTATTGTTACCGCTCATAATTATCCTGCTACACATTCGATTGTATTTAGCATTCCATCAAAAATGCTACGAATATGATATAAACAACTGTCTTTTATTCAGGCCCTGCTTACCGGCCCATCTTCGTATTCCGGCATTTTATGCAGTGGATCTTCCAGAAAATCCCACAGCCTCTTAGCCGCCACACCTGCATTCCAGGTATATATTATTGTTTCATAAGCCTTCCGGCCTATTTCTTTTCTTTTTTCAGCGTCGTTTAGAAGGCTTTCAATAATCTCACTTATGGCACGGGTGTCACATGCTCTGTACATAAAACCGTTATCACCGTCAGCAATAAGATACGGTGCCGCACCGATTTCCCTGGCAGCAATGGTTACACAGCCGGAATTCATTGCCTCATTAATAACCGCACCCCAGCCTTCCTGACTGTCTGAAGTGGAAATAAAATAGTCCGACCTTAGCATTTCCTCTCTGACTTCATCAGGGCTTAAGGCACCTTTAAAAACAACCCTTGAAGCCACACCTTCATCGAAAGCCTGCTTTTCAATCTGTTCCTTAAGCTCACCTGTTCCCACCATGGTAATCTTAAATTCCACACCCATTTTATAAAGGAGCTTTGCCAGCTCCACCATCATTTCGGGATGCTTCCAGTCTATAAACCGGCCTGCCCACAGTATCTCAACTACCGAGGAAAAGTTTCTTTTTTCGTGAACATTTTCATATTCATGAGCCGCAGGAAAATATCCGAATTTAAGCATTTTATCGGGATAAGCCCTGACGAGCCTGTAGTCCCCTGCCACATAGGCTCCCGCGCATAAAAGATACACCGGGTCCTTTCGAAATCTGGTATGATCGTAATGCTTCTGCCTTAATCCCCTGGGAGATATGAACTTCCATCTTCCGGTTTTATAAAGGCGCTCGTTATAGCGCACCGTAAACTTTTTGGCCTCAAGCCTTGGAATAATAAGCTCCTGACTTTCCGTTCCGCCAAAAATCACATAATCACTGTCCATAATAAGTGACTTTCCGTACTCCGGGTCCTCAAAATAATTTACCACATATTCTTTTTGCGCACTTTTTTCATCCCAGCCCATTGCAATTCGCTCGGCACTCATGGGCTCGGTGGCAAGGAAAGCAAAGCTCCCGCCGCTTAAACGGTACAGCTCGTCACACAAAGGTATCTGATGATGATTAATATAATTTGACACAAAAACCAATTTCATAAACTATCGCACAGCCTCTAAAAAATCTTTAATGGTCATATCATAGGAAGTGATTTTTTCCTTAATTGCCGCACCATCCTTAACTGAATGATAGGTTCCCTTTCCGAAGGGAAGGAAAGTAATATCACGCCATTCGTCGTAATATTCAAGGGCTTCCATAAACATTTCCTTGGCATTTTTATCAAGGTTGTCATAAGAGCTTTTCAGGGTATCACCGTCTCCGTCAACCACAAGCCTTTGGGCAATAATCTCACCCTTATCAAGCCCCTCGCTCATATAATGAAGAGTCACTCCCCTTGGTGTTCCTTCAACCAGGCTCCATATGTTGGGATCGGCGCCGCGATTGTAAGGTAAAAAAGAATTGTGAATATTAACCACATTACCTGAAAACGCTTCAATAAGCTCTCCGGTAAGAATATATCTGTAGGTATAGCTTACCGCCAGGTCAAACCGGCCCTCTTTAATAAATTCAACTGTCAGTTTTTCACTGCAAAGAACCGTTTCATGGCCCTTTTCTTTTATCATTTCAAAAAGTTCAAGAGCACAGTCATTGTTATATAAGCAAAGAATTTTCATGCTAACTCCCGACTATTCCGCCAATCAGTATAGGCTCTCAGTAATCATAATTAAGACAATTACATTATAAATTCATCCGTGAGAGGCTCTCCCCTCTTAATGCTTCGGGGCGCCGGCTTACCAAGCATATCCTTTAAATACTTGGGCTTAATACCGTTACCCGGGCGAATAGACCTTACATTTTCTTTTGTTATAAGCTCACCCTTTTCGATATCCTTAATTGCAAACAGGCTCCTCCTGAAAATAGTGGAGCTCTTTTCTTTTTCCGTCAATGTATAAGAAGGGCCTCCGGCTATTATCCTGGCATTTCTTATATCCCTTACCATGTCCGCAAACTCGGTAAGTTCCATACTGAATTCCGAATCGGCAGTTTTGATTGAACGGGAAATGCACACATGCTTTTCAACCACACAGGCACCCATGGATACACCCACCACTGCAGCAAGACTGCCCGCAGAATGATCGGATAAACCGATCGGAAGCTTAAAGCGCTCTGCCATATCCGGAATATTACCAAGATGCATATCTTCCCAGTTTGCGGGATACTCACTGCAGCACTTTAACAAAACTACCTGATTGTTGCCAACACGCCTGCAGGCTTCAAGGGCATCTCCGATATCCTCCGGCGTGCCCATTCCGCAGGAAATAATCATTGGCTTTCCCTTGGAAGCGGCATATTCGATAAGGGGAATATCCGGAAGCTCGAAGCTGGCAATCTTGTACGAATCAGCCCCCAGTTCCTCAAGAAAATCCACTGCCGTATTATCAAATGGAGTAGAAAGAAAATCTATCCCGCATTTGTCACATTCATCCTTAATGGCCTTATGCCATTCCCAGGGAGTATTGGCATCACCGTAAAGGTCATAAAGCTTATAGCCATCCCAAAGGCCGCCGTGAATCTGAAAATATTCATTATCGCAGTCAATTGTAAGTGTATCCGCCGTATAGGTCTGAATCTTTAAACAGTCTGCCCCTGCCTTTGCGGCACCACGGACAATCTCAAGAGCATTTTCCAGGCTTCCTCCGTGATTGGCACTCATCTCGGCGATTACGTATACCTGACCGCTGTTAATTTTGTCGTATAATTTGGACATTTTTAACTCCTATAAGTTATGCAAAAGCTTATATTTCATTTCGGCAATTGCCCAATCCGAATAATTGTCGATATCCTGAACCTCTTCTTCAGGCAAAACAAAGGGAACAGTCTTTGAAGTCACCAGTGTAAATTCTTCCAGAAACTTTTCGGTTCTTTCCACATAAAACTGTCCTACATCGTGATAAACCGGCTCCAGATCCTGGCTTCTGGTCTGAGCATACTGAGGGTTCATAAATTCCATCAAACCATCTCTTACCACAACTCCGCGCTGGGGAGGAAAGGAAAACTGTACTACCGGCACCAGAGAATATGCATCTGAGGCTTCCAGGGTTTCCACAGCCTTTTTAAGCTTCTCTGCAGTTAAAAAAGGAGCGGTAGGATATACACAGGCAAAAATATCAAATTCTTTTCCCTCGGCGCGATAGCTCTCGATTACCTCCTTGCAGACATCTCTTGTAACCGCAAAATCATTGGCACTTCCATCGCTTCGTACAAAGGGTACCTTAGCGCCGTATTCTCTTGCTATCTGAGCTATTTCGGCACTGTCGGTTGATACCAGTACCTCGTCGAAGACACCGCTTTCAAGCGCTGCTTCTATACTGTATGCGATAATAGGCTTACCCAAAAAATCCTTTATATTTTTGCCGGGAATTCTTTTTGAACCACCCCTTGCAGTAATAATACATACTTTGCTCATTTCATACCTCTTATCATTTATTCCATAGGCTTT
>JAZUJC010000108.1:0-2258 GCA_045642625.1 Lachnospiraceae bacterium | reverse complement strand
ATTATGGCAGCAACCTGTGCACCTATTCTTATTCGTATGGGTGTACCCACTTTGGCAGCACACTTCTTCGTATTTTACTTCGGTATCGTGGCTGATATTACCCCTCCCGTTGCTCTGGCGGCATATGCGGGTTCGGCGATTGCCAAGGCTAATCCTATGAAGACAGCCTTCAACGCTTCAAGGCTGGCTATAGCAGTGTTTATAGTTCCTTATGTATTTTGCTACAGTCCTGCACTTTTGATGATTGATACTACAGTCGCTTCGGTTGTTTTGATTGTAGCAACATCATTTATCGGTATTTTCGGTGTGGCAGCAGGTATGGAAGGGTTCCTGATGACTTCCATGAATCCTTTAATCCGCCTTGTATTTGTTGCGGCAGGTGTTATGCTGATTATTCCTTCAATACCGACTGATATTGTGGGTATCATCCTGATTACCGCGGCAGTGGTGTTCCAGGTTATTATGTCAAAAAGAAAGACTGCATAAAAATGAAAAAATGTGAAGAGCAAAACTCCACAGAGAAAAAGGCTGTTTTTATCGGGTTAACAGGCATGGATTATGTCTATTATCTGGATTCTTTTCCCGAAGAGAACGGTAAATGTAAATCTTCCGATTACAGCAGGTATATCGGTGGGCCTGCAGCAAATGCTGCCATTACCTATGCTGCCTTGGGAGGAGATGCAACCCTTATTACAGCTTACGGAAACAGTGCGGAAAGCAGGATAATTTCCGAAGAGCTAACCTCCTACGGTGTGAAAGTTATTAATGTGTCATCGGGAGAAGATAAACTTCCGGGTATTTCTACAATTTGTATTACAGGGGAAGGCAAAAGAACAATTATCAGCGGTCAAAGCGTGTACGAATCGGTTGATATATCCGGTATTGAGCTTAGCGGATACGATTTGGCGTTATTTGACTGTAACCAGCAGGATATTTCAATCCCGCTGCTTGATAAGGTATCCTGTCCAATTGTTCTGGACGCAGGAAGCTATAAGCCCAATGTAGAGCGTTTTTTGGAAAAAGCATCAATTGTGATTTCTTCAGAGCAGTTTAGGGATAATGAGGGAAGAGATATTTTTGAAATGCCCTATGATAATATATCCATGAGGGCAATAACAAGAGGCGAGAAGTCAATCCTGACCCGGGGCGGTGAGATACCCGTGAATCCGGTGGAGTGTGTGGACAGCCTTGCAGCCGGAGACATATTTCATGGCGCTTTTTGTTATGCATTGCTTGATAAGAACTATGAGTTTGAAAATGCACTAAAATTTGCCTCTGCTGTGGCATCCGAAAGTGTTAAGCAAAAGGGCCCCAGGGCATGGATCGGGTTGTTTAATCCGGAGCTTATCTAAACAGTTCATCGATTTCTTTTCTGTTGAGCTCCATTCCGATAACTACCAGTGAATTATTGCCCACTTTACTGTCGGTGATATTCATTTCGCCCGGTGTGGCATTGATTTCAAGGTTTTGGCCATTGTCAAAGACAAAGCCTTTTACACGTTTAATTTTACCAAATCTGTCTTCTGTAAAAAGAAGGCAGATTTTCTTTTTCAATTCCTCCAGGTTAAAGGGAACATTCAAAAATCCCACAGAGGAATACGTTCCGCTGCTTCCGGCAATTTGCTTTGCGTAAGATCTGATGTGATAACCGGAGCGTGAAATCTTTTCCCAGTCTTCAGCGGTATAATTGTCCCAGGGCTTTTCCAAATATTCGGGTGCAAAATTGTTGCAGTGTATGGCGATGGCATCATGCACCAGCGAAGCTTTGACAGCGGCAATTTCTTCGGGGGTAGCAAACTGTGTTCTGCTAAGCACTATTATTTCGGAGTTTACGGCCTGGGATGCTCGAAAAAATGCAGACTCAGGGTCAGATAAGCTTCCTTCTTTTGCATTTACTATTGTAATTACATTGCCGATTTCATACCAGTTTTCCAAAGGTTCTTCGCGCAAAATATCAAAAAAGTTATCCATATCGAATACACCGGAGGGTTCTACGATAACACGGTCGTAGCCGCTCATCCAAAGAGATATGAGCTTTGTTTTGAAGCGACGAAGCAGGCAGTCCTCATCATAGGCATTTGCCACCATTTCCACGTCACACTTAGGCCCCCGAAGCTTCCCAAGGAGCACCATGTCAATATTCATTGAACCGCAGTCGTATACCAAAATTCCAAGGTGCTCGCCACGGTTTATCAGGTATTTGGCGTATTGTGTCAAAAATGTTGTTTTTCCGGCGCCTAAAAAGCCGGTAACCAGAT
>JAZUJC010000107.1:0-5350 GCA_045642625.1 Lachnospiraceae bacterium | reverse complement strand
CCATCGGCCTTTGAAAGCGCATCCTCGTACTGCGCCTTTAACTCGTTGTACTCGGTAGTTATTAATGCAAGCTTTTTAAGGCAGGCATCAATATCCGCACCACCGTATGCATCAATCATTTCCCGCTGTTTACCGGTATCCAGCAAAGACTGGTGCTCATGCTGACCGTGTATGTCCATAAGCTTTGAAGCAAGCTCTTTTACCTGCCTTGCAACAACGGTTTCACCGTTTATCCTATATAAGCTTTTGGCTGGTGTAATTTTACGGGAAATAATAATCACATCATCATCCCAGGGAAGCTCAAGGGATTTAAGAATCCCGGCAGTAACCTCATCATTGGTAAAAACAAGCTCTACACTTGCTTCCTGGGCGCCGTTACGGATTACATTTCCCTCGATTCTCTGGCCAAGCGCCAAATTAACAGACCCAAGAAGAATTGACTTTCCTGCGCCTGTTTCACCTGTCAAAATATTCAGGCCCTCCGAAAACTCCAATTCGCAGTTTTCAATAAGTGCCATGTTTTTTACTTTCAAACTTTCAAGCATATTTTCCTTTCCGCTCTCTCTCAGGAAATTTAAGCCTTAACAAGTTCTTTTATTTTTACCATCAGAACCTTGGTATCCTCTACCGTTCTGATTGCCATCATTATAGTATCGTCACCGGCAATAGTACCGACAATTTCCGGAAACTTCATTGAATCTATTGCTGCAGCTACGGCCATTGCCATACCCGATACTGTTTTAATTACAAGAATGTTCTGAGCCATATCAATTGACACAAATCCATCAGAAAGCACTCTCTTATACTTGGAATCCAAAGTATAATCGCTCTTTGTGTCTACCTGGTATATAGACCTGCCATCACCCATATTCTTCTTGTACAAATGAAGCGTTCTTATGTCTCTGGATACTGTTGCCTGAGTAACATTGAACCCTGCTTCAAAAAGTCTTTCCACAAGCTCTTCCTGGGTCTCGATATTGTTGTTTTCAATCAGATCAAGAATTGTCTCATGCCTTTTGTTTTTCATTAATTACCCCTCTCATATATCAACGAAGTTTTCTGGATAATACTTCCAGAAAGCTTAAACTGCTTACCTTAACTATCCTTGTACGCATCTCACTGCGCTTTAATACAATATAATCACCCGAAAGCATTTCAAAAGTATTGGCGGAATCAGCCGACGCGATTGCCCGCTTTTCATTACCGTTTTCACTCCTGATAAGCTCTATTCGAATCTCATCCTTAGGCGAAAGAACAATACTTCTGGTCATAAGTGTATGGGGACTTACAGGTGTAAGCACCAGTAAATCGGCACTGGGCTCAACAATCGGGCCGCCGGCTGAAAGGTTATATCCGGTGGAACCTGTAGGTGTTGAAACAATCACACCGTCTGCGTTGTAGTCCTTTAAATACTTGCCGTTAACAAAAATATTTATACCGATTGCCTGCATAGGCACAGCCTTTAAAACCGAAATATCATTTAATGCCCTGAAGTGTCCGGCCTCTGCGCCCTTTTGGTAATATATGCCCTCCAGCATCATACGCTCTTCCACTTCATATTCATCGTTAAGAAGCTTTTCAAGCACGGGAATGACATTTTCTTTTTCAACCTCGGTCAGATATCCTACCGAACCAAGATTTACACCCAAAAGAGGGATGTTTGTATTCATAAAATCCCTTGCGGCTCTAAGCATTGTTCCGTCACCGCCAAGCACCAGTACAATATCCGGCGCCTCGCCGGCACCAAACTGCTTTAATGTTTCTTCAGCCTTTATCTGGGCCTCATCCATTATTTCAACAGTTACGGTTTTGCCCCGTTCCTTAAGGAAATTCTTTATTTCATTTGTGGTTTTTTGTTCCGCATCTTTGGCGATATTGGTGCGAATAAGAAATTTATCCATCATGTGCCCCTAATTATCAAGCTGACCGTGAGCCGCATCCACAACTTTGTTTACATCAACAGTAACCGATTCTTTTTCCGACGACTTTTCAATATAGAGTAGATATTCTATATTTCCTTCCGGGCCCTTTATCGGAGAATAATCCAGACCCAAAACAACAAATCCTATAGTCTTTACATAGTCAATGATACGGTTTACCACATCAAGGTGAACCTTCTTATCCCTGACTACACCCTTTTTCCCAACTTCTTCCCGGCCGGCTTCAAACTGAGGCTTAATGAGACACACCATCTGTGCACCGTCTCTTAAAATATTTACCGCAGGCTCAAGAATTTTGGTAAGTGAAATGAACGAAACATCCACAGAAGCAAAGTCAGGTGTATCTGCCAGATCTTCAGGAGTTGTATACCTGAAATTGGTTTTCTCCATGCACACAACGCGCTCATCGTTTCTTAATGACCAGGCCAGCTGACCATGCCCTACATCAATGGAATATACTTTTACCGCACCGTTTTGAAGCATACAATCGGTAAATCCCCCGGTGGAGGCTCCTATATCCATACATATGAAGCCATCAAGCTTTATGGGAAATACCTCCAGCGCTTTTTCCAGTTTAAGCCCGCCACGGCTTACATACTTAAGCTTGGCCCCCTTCACTTCGATATTGATTTTTTCAGGGTCGAAGGTGGAACCGGCTTTATCCTCACGCTGTCCGTTTACGAAAACATCTCCGCTCATAATAACGGCTTTTGCTTTTTCACGGGAGGGCGCAAATCCTTTTTCCACCAAAAGAACATCCAAACGTTCCTTCATATATCCTCACTACAGCTCTTTTTCAATCTTTTCAGCCACAGAATATGCATCCATGCCTATTTCTTCTTTTAATGTTTCCACATCACCATGCTCAACAAACATATCCGGAACGGCAATGCTGATAAACTTGCCCGAGTAGTCTATACTGTCAAGATATTCCCGAACACGGTCACCAAAACCACCTGTAGAAACATTCTCTTCAAGAGACACAATCATTTTGTGATCACCGGAAAGCCCCAAAAGACATTCCCTGTCAATGGGCTTTGCAAAACGGGCATTAATCAGTGATGCGTTAATTCCCTTGGCTTTAAGTAAATCTCTGACCTTCTCTGCGGTCTTAACCATACTGCCCAAGGCAACCAGTGCAACCGTATCCTCACGGTTTATTATCTCGGCCTTTCCATACTCTATTTCGTCCCTGTAATCCTCGAGACCGCCGTAAGCAGTTCCCCTGGGGTAACGAATGGCAATGGGACCGTCATAGTTTACGGCAAACTTCATCATATCAGACAGCTCCCACTTATTCTTGGGAGCCATTATTGTCATATTTGGAATGGATGACAGGAATGATATGTCAAAAATACCCTGATGGGTCTCTCCGTCGCTTCCTACTATTCCCGCTCTGTCAATGGCAAATACCACCGGCAGATTCTGAAGACAGACATCATGTACTATCTGATCATAGGCTCTTTGCAGAAACGAAGAATAAATACAAACAACCGGTTTAAGCCCTCCGGCTGCGAGACCGGCTGCAAAGGTTACCGCGTGTTCTTCGGCAATACCTACATCAAAAAACCTGTCACTGTATACATTTCGAAATCTCTTTAATCCGGTTCCGTCAGCCATTGCCGCTGTAATGGCGCACACCTTTTTATCTCTTTCACCAAGCTTTACCATAATGGTTGAAAAAACATCCGTGTAGGTTGAGCTTGTTTTGGTACGTTTGGGAAGCCCTGAGGATACCACAAAGGGCTCGGTACCGTGAAATCTTGCAGGGTGTCTCTCCGCAGGACCGTAACCAAAGCCTTTTTGTGTAATAATATGCACAAGAACAGGACCTTTTTTTCTTTTGGCATCGGCCATAACCCGACGAACGGCATCGATATCATGTCCATCCACAGGTCCAAGATAAGTAATTCCCATATCTTCAAAAAACATTCCCGGCACAACCATGCTTTTAAGAGTGCTTTTTGTTTTACGAATCTTCTTTATCCAATTATCACCGCCGGGCATATTCTTTAAGCGATGAAAAATACTTTCTTTAAGCTCCAGATAGCCGTTGGCTGTTCTTATACCGTTAAGATATTTTGATACACCGCCTACATTTTCGGAAATGGACATATTATTGTCGTTTAATACAACAATAAAATTTGTTTCAAGCTTTGATGCATTGTTTAATGCCTCATAAGCCATACCTCCGGTAAGAGAACCGTCTCCTATAACAGCCACAACCGAGTAATCCTCATTGTTTAAATCACGGGCCTTAACAAGCCCAAGACCGGCCGAAATCGATGTGGAGCTGTGACCTGTATTAAAAGCATCACAGGCACTTTCTTTGGTTTTGGGGAAGCCTGCCAGGCCTTTGTACTGTCTTAAGGTATCAAATTCATCCTTGCGGCCGGTCAAAAGCTTATGTGTATATGCCTGATGGCCCACATCCCAAATAATCTTATCCTTAGGTAAATCCAGCGACAAATGAAGGGCCATTGTCAGTTCTATTGCTCCAAGGTTTGAGCCCAAATGCCCGCCTGTAACACTGATTTTTTCTATGAGAAACTCCCTGATTTCCGAAGCCAGCTCACCTAACTTATTATCCGGAATCTTCTTTATATCGTTTTCACACTTGATTTTCTCAAGATACATATTTATGTCCTCGCAACTGTATGCGTATAGGTTCTGAAATAACTAATCTGTCCACAAAAAGGACATTCATCAGACACAGCTTATTTCGCAATATAAGCTCTAAACAAACCTATTTGTTCCTTGAAATAAGCTCCTCAACAAGCCACTCCAAAAACTCATTTCTCCTAGGGAACTTTTTAAGCTCATCCAAAGCCTTCTTTGTATATGCTTCAACATCGGCCTTGGCCTTTTCCATTCCATGGAGAGATACATATGTAAGCTTATTGTTCTCATTGTCCGAACCGATAGGCTTACCAAACTGTTCAAAATCGCCCTCAATATCAAGAATGTCGTCTCTAATCTGGAAGGCAATACCTATATCTGAGCCGATCTCCATAAGACTCCTAAGCTGTGCATCATCCGCACCGCCAAGGACAGCACCAATCATTAATGCACTCTCAATCATAGCCGCAGTTTTATTCTCATGGATAAATAAAAGCTTATCTTCGTTTAATTCTTCTCCGGTCTTTTCACATTTAACATCCAGAGCCTGACCTCCAACCATGCCAAAAATGCCGGCCATTTTAGCCAAAATGGTAATTGCCTTGGCACACTTTCCAAGGTCATCAGTAACGTTAAAGGCTCTTGTGGCTGTTTCGTAGGCATAATTTAAAAGACCATCTCCTGCCAAAAGTGCCGTAGTCTCTCCGTATACTGCGTGAGTGGTTTTTCTTCCCCTTCTGTACTCATCATTGTCTATGCAGGGCATATCATCATGAACCAGGGAGTAAGAA
>JAZUJC010000106.1:0-16737 GCA_045642625.1 Lachnospiraceae bacterium | reverse complement strand
GACTATTATGTGGATAAATTGTCGATTCTTATGCAGGATAACTCCGTTGACCTGTTTGATTATTATTCCGGTCTTTTATTCCGGCTTATCCCTCAAAGCGATGATTTCACAAAAATCAGAAAACAGATTGAGGAAATGGTTAAATACATAAAAGCTCACCCCGGGATTGATCCCGACCTGCTCTATGAGCGGGTTTCAGGCTATAGCGAAAAGGTTGAGGGCCTTGTCTCGACTAAATCAGTCAACTCCCCTGGTGCCGTTTCCGACACAGTTCCTGCAGCGGATTTGAACAATGCTACTGACATAATCATTGAGTACTCAGGTGTAGACGAGGTAACCGGCAATCACTTCCGTACTCTGATAATGAAATATAAAAAATTAGCCGACAAAAACTCATCAGAGGACGCCGTTAAGGCCATAAGAAATGAGCTTACCGCTGCCTTTTATCAGGTATACGTAGGTGCAGCAAGGCAAAGCTTTAAGGATGATGTAATTCCTACCATAATCAAAATGTTCTTAAACTTTGGCTTTGTGGACTCAGAACTGGCCGGTGAACAAAACACCGCATATTTATTCAATATTGCAAAGGATTACTGCGGGGATCCCGACTTAGGCGTTTATACCGCCCAGGAATGGCTGCAGGCTATTTACACTTCGGCAAAATCACCCTGCCGCAACGAATTTGATACCGACTACTTGGAGCATCTTCACGAATTAAAGGTTGCCGGCAAGATTTCCGCAAGCGATGAAACTGCCCTGGCCCATAATCCGGAAGGTCGCCTTAAATATGAAGTGGAGAATATGTTCCCGTTGGTAAACAAGCTTACCTTCGGTCGAATAACCACCTTCTGCCCCGTATTCAGCGAGCACAATGTATTAAAACCTCTTCAGTCATGTCTTGTATCTCCGGATACCATTACTGAATGTTTAAAGAGAATCAGAGCCGTCGACTACAGTGCTTTTTACAGAGAAACGGTATATTCCAACGAACCGGCAGGAATTAAGCAGGAATTCATCGCAGTTGAAATACTTCCTGATATTATTCTTTTGCCTAATATTGGCTCCCGCGGGGTAATGTGGCAGGAAATTGAAGGCAAGAAGCGTACTACCCCTGCAAGATTTATGCTGTCTTCATTCCACATTGAAGATTTACAGTTAACGCTCACACATCTGGTGGGTGAATACAGATGGGAAATGTGCAAGCGTGTTCAGGGCTCCCGCTGGAACGATGTAACCGACCGCTCCTTAACAAGTGAATACTTTGATTATGTTCAGTTCTACAAAAAGAACAATGAACTTTCCCAGGAGGCAAAAGAAAAAATCAAGCAGAGCCTCATAAAGTCCAAGAACTCCTTTAAAGAAATGTTTGTAAGGGACTACATCATCTGGGTTATGTTTGAGGGAAACGGCTCGCCAAGGCTTAATAAGATTGCAAGGACAATTTTCTGTACATACTGTCCCTTCCCTTATGAGCTTCGAAGCAAGGTAATCGCCAATCCGCTTTACAAAGAGGTGCTTGAGCACTACGAAATAAAAACAGCCCAAAAGCTTCACCGCTTTGATAACCTTATACAAAAGCTTACGGTTTCCGGTGTAACCGTTCCTCAGGAAATAATCGATCACAGAAACTTCCTGGCAGGAAAATAACAGACATCACTGAAAAAGAACAAACACCACGGGAAAATAACAGACATCACAGGGGAATAACCCGAATAAGCTGCAGATAAATAACCTCATCAAAATAGTGCTATAAATTGTCAATTTTGTATTATTATCCATAGGTTTGTATGATACTATGTAATTGTCAATAAGTTATTTATTGCATTCCAAATAAAATTCCCCTTTTTACAAAAGAGCTTGGCCTAGGGTCAAGCTCTTTTACTGTCTTCGCAGGGCTTTTCCGCCACATCTTTGACGCTCAATTCCACAGGCATCTTTGCAGCTTAATTCCACCGCTATCAGGAGGGCTCTTCTCTCGGCAAATTACTGCAATTTCCCATACGAAAAAAAACGAAACTTTTCCTTGATTAAAACACCCCCTTTATATATACTTAATTCTATAAGTCTAAGAAAACAAAGGTGTTTTATGGCTACAATTAAGGAAATTGCAGATAAACTAGGAATCGCTGTCAGTACCGTATCAAAAGGTCTCAACGGCGCCCCTGACATAAGTGAGGATTTAAGACAGCTGGTACTGGATACCGCTGTTGAAATGGGTTACAAAACCAAGCGTATGCGCAAGGAGGAACACAAGAAGCTGGCCATCCTTGTGGAGAATATGGAATACGAAAACAACGAAGATTTCGGTCACGACCTTATTCTTGGTTTTCAGCAAATGGCCTACAGAGACAACTGGCAGGTTCATGTAGTTCCTATCAACGACAAGATTCAGGAAAAAGAAAAATACAACACCTTTATGCTAAAGCATGGCTATACCGGAGCTTTTTGCATGGGCTTTGCTCTTCAGGACACCTGGATGAAGCAGATAGCCAAAACAAGTATTCCCACCGCACTTTTAGACAACTATGTTACCCTTAATCAGCATGTGGGATATGTGGGAACCGACTCCTACGAAGGAATAGGCCTGGCAATAAAAAAGCTTGTTAAATCAGGGCACAAAAAAATTGCATTCCTTAACGGTTCCAGGAACTCCTGGGTTTCCGACCAGAGGCAGGAAGCCTATGAAACCGCGCTCAAAGACAATAAGCTTTCTTTTGTCCCTGCTCTTTCCGCCTTCGGTCACTATGTGGCAGACAGTGCCCAGTATCATGTTCCCGGATTATTGGAAGCCGGTGCTACCGCAATTTTGTGCGGTAACGACCTATTAGCTTCCGGTGTATACGATGTTTGCAAAAAACAAGGATTAAGAATCCCCGAAGACATCAGTGTAGTGGGCTTTGATGATATTCCTTTGGCTGCTGAACTCACCCCTCCCCTTACCACCATAAGGCAGGACAGACTGGAGCTTGGAAAATGTGCCTACTTTACATTAAATTCGCTGGTACATCACGTATCCATAAGCAAGACAATGCTTCGTCCCCAGTTTATCGAGCGTGATTCAATCGGCTCTGCCAAATAACAAGCCCTAATAGTACCAATTATTTCTTTTTTTAATACAATTTACTTGCCTTATTACATTTTCCATGCTACAATAGCATTCGTTGGTGAGTTCCACCAAGATAGGGGCATAGTTCAAAGGTAGAACAGCGGTCTCCAAAACCGTCGATGTGGGTTCGATTCCTACTGCCCCTGTAAAAAAGCCTCGATTTATTCGAGGCTTTTTTGTTTTAGATAATATTATATTTTTTAACAATCCGATTCCTAATATCCTGCTTTATCTTTAATCTGCATAGCTCCATAGTAAGCATATTTAGGCTCAAGTTTTTTATTGTAGAGCAAAGGACTGTATTCTTTTCTCCAAGAGAGGTCATCCGCAAATCCCCAGAAGGTTATGGCATCCATATTAAGAGTTCCGTTATCCACACGCTCTAAAAGGCCATAGATTAATTCATACATAAACTGTCCCTGAGCTCTGGTATTCTCATCAACTGCGAACAATGGCTTCGTATATGCCCCAAGGCATACATCCAATTCTGTCAACTCAACCTTAAGTCCAAGAGCAGAAACAGCATCAACCGTTTTGAAATAATCTTTAAGATTATCCGAAGTGTATAAATGAGCCTGAAAGCCTACACCATCAATAAGATAGTTACCATCCTCATCCTTTAAGGTTTCCACAAAATTAACCAGCGTTTCCGTCTTATACTGCTCATTATAATCGTTGTAATAAAGATCAATGCTTTCGGGCGCATATTTATTGGCAATATAAAACGCCTGCCATAAATAATCATCACCGATAGTCTCTTTCCAGTTACTGTCTCTCATTGAACCGTCTTCCATCCATGCTTCGTTTACAACGTCGTAAGCATAAAACAGATTGATATATCCTTTTTCCTCCAATCCTTCAAATACCTGCTTTATATAGCTGTCCAGGCGGGCAAGCATCTCTTCTCTTGTGACCAATCCCTTCGATTTATCAAAATCCTTGTAGAAAATCCACTCAGGGGTCTGACTGTGCCAAACAAGGGTATGTCCCCTTACTGCCATATTATTGGCCTTTGCCCAGTCGAGCATCTTTATCATATCGTCGTTAAATTCCACAATCAGATTACCGGACGCTATACTCTCCTGCTTATTAAAGAGATAGTCTGGTTTCATGGAATTTTCCATCGTTATACTGCTGAACTGCTCAAGAATCAGAGCATTGTAATCGGCATTTGAAATCATCTGAGTGGAAAGACAGGTGCCTGCCTTTAGTCCATGCTGTGCAAACAGTTCTTTAATTTGAAGATTCTCTTCCTTCGATTCCTCCACTTCAGACTCCTGCGTTTCAGAATCGTTCGAAGTCTCTTCTGTCAAAGCTTCATTATCTACGGAATCTTCCGAAATAGAAGTTTCCAAAGAAACCGATTCTGTACGGTCAGCAGACAAATCGGTCTGTTTACCGCACGATGCCAATGAAACAATCATTATGGCTGTAATTAATACTTTTAAACTTTTCTTCATTTCAATCCTGCATTTCGCATCCGGTTAAATTTGGTTCTTCGCATTCTTGCGAAATGCCACGGATGCGACACAAATTAATGTCACGTGAAAATTTTCATTTTTCACACAATTTCTCGGATTCATAATTCAAAACTCCGGAATTATGATAACACTTTAACAAATTAAAGAATATCATAACCCGGAGCTGTATTATTAATCCTATTTTTCTTTATTAAGCGTTAGCCATTGCACATAATTCTTCAAGCATCTTAGGAAGCTCAGTATCCATATTCTCGTTGGAGAACTGGCAGGTACCAACCTTCTTGTGACCACCGCCACCGTATTTAAGCATTAAGCTGCCAACATTTACATCGCTTGTCTTGTTGATAATGCTGTAACCAACAGCTGCCGAGCAGCCTTCACCGCCACGTCCGCTTACAATCCATGCAGAAATGTTCTGCTCGGGATACAGGCTGTAAATAAGGAATCTGTTGCCGGTATAAATAGGATCCACACCGCGAAGGTCTGAAATAATAACATTGCCCTCTGTACGGGTATGAGCAAGCACCATTTCTTTAAACTTGGCTGTCTGCTCGTTGTATACCTCTATACGCTCAACCACATCGGACATAGCAAGAATCTCTTCGGTGGTATTTTTGCTGCAGGCAACAAGAAGCTTTTCCATTAACTGATAGTTGGAAATTGTAAACTGTCTCCATCTTCCGAGACCGGTTCTGGGATCCATAAGGAAACCAACAAGAATCCAGCCTGTGGGATTTAATATTTCATCAATGGTAAGGTTACCTGAGTCAACCTTATCAACCGCTTCCATAATATCATCATACTGGGGAAATCTTTCTTTGCCACCATAGTATTCGTAAATAATACGGGCGCAGGGAGGGGTTACACGGCTTTCACCCTTGTACTTACCCTCTAACTGATTACGCTCCATTTCACTTGAATGATGGTCAAACCAAAGACCGCAGCCCTCTACATAGGGAACATTGGCAAGGCAGTCATTTTCATCAATCTCTACCAGGCCATCCTGCAAATCCTTGGGATGCGCAAATTTCCAGTGGTCTACTACACCGGCTTCCAAAAGAAGGGCTCCGCATACCAGTCCGTCAAAATCAGATCTAGTTACTAATCTCATATTTCCTCCAAAATATTCTTTTGAATTTATTGGATATATTATATCAAATTATGACCTAACTTTCACCTAAAACTATAAAAAAGAATAAATTGTTTTATGCTTTCTTAGCCCTGTTCTTACCGTAAATGAGGTGCCAGATAACACAAAGAACGATTGTTAAAGCCATATCAACCAGAGTGCATCCAAGTACCAAATCTACTCGCATCAGTCCTCTGTAAGCCGCAAACCCTAACACCCAGATAACAAGGTTGGCTATACCGAAGCTCTTCTCACTGCAGTCCTTCTTTAAGATAAAGAAGTCAGCAATCTGAATGGCAATCATGGGCGCAAATACGGAACCGATCAGGTAAAGGAAATCCGTAATATCATAAATAGGATAGAAAATGGCTGCAAGAACGCCTATAACCGTTACGGCAATTGCCACAAGCTTTCCGCTTATCCTGCTGTACAGGGATTCGGAAGAGACACCTGCAGAGAATGCATCCAGGAAGGTGGTGGTTACGGTAGAGAATAAAACAATAAGTAATCCCACAACACCAAGGCCTGCTTTTAACATAATCTGCGCAATATCGGATTCACCGGTAAAGATGGCCGCACCCATACCGATAACGTACATCCAGCTGCTTACTACACCGTAAACAATTGCACTTACTGCAGTTGCCTTAACAGGCTTTTCGGCCTCTCTTGTGTAGTCACTTATAAGCGGAAGCCATGAAAGAGGCATTGCTACCGAAAGCTCAACAGCGGCGCCAAAAGACATAGCCTCTGAATCAAATACAAATGCCACACCACTTTCTTTGCCAAAGAATATAACCTTACAAAGCACGATTGTAAGTATAAACAGCGCAGTCATGGCTACGGTATTAACCTTGCCGAGATTTGTAATACCAATCAAAATCCAAAGAATAATAAGGGCTCCGATGACAATGCACCAAATCCAGTTGCCGACACCAAAAACGCCGTCTGCAGCCAGGGCACCGTCCAGAATCATAATAGCGGTCCAGCCCACAAGCTGAAGAACGTTTAATAACGCAAAAAGAAGACCGCCCTTTTGACCGAAGCTCATTTTAACTGTTTCCATGGCACTTTTACGTGCTTTTCCGCCAATGAGACCCGCTGCAAAAAGCATTACACAGCCAATTATGTGTCCAATAATAATTGCTGCCAGGCCCTTGGTAAATCCTAAAGGAGCCAGTTCTGTTCCAGTAATAATTTCAGCAATTGAAACACCTGCTCCAAACCAAATCAATCCATTATCAAATACGGAAGTTCCGTTTTTTACATTCTTACTCATTTCGCAAACTCACCTGTCACAGCAAATCCATGATTAAGAGGACCGCTGCCCTTTCCCAGGTCAAGCATTGCATTTAATGCACCTGAAATATACGCTTTGGCACGTTCAACCGAAACCTCAAGGCTATAGCCCTTAGCCAGATTGGAAGCTATTGCGCTGGATAAAGTACATCCGGTTCCGTGAGTATTGGGGTTGTCAATTTTCTTTCCATAGAACCACTTGGCAGTACCGTTTGCATAAAGCATGTCGTTGGCGTCGTTAAGCTGATGACCGCCCTTTACGAGCACTGCGCAGCCGAAATTCTCGCTGATTTTCTTTGCAGCCTCAACCATCTCATCGGCAGAGGTTATTTCCATATCAGCCAGTACTTCCGCTTCGGGAATATTGGGTGTGAGTACCGTTGCCTTTTTAAGCAGTTTCTTTTTAAGAGTATCAATTGCTTCATCGCTTATGAGCTTTGATCCGCTGGTGGCCACCATTACAGGGTCCACCACAATATTCTCTGCTCCGTACTCATCAAGCTTGTTGGCAATTTCTTCGATTAATGCCGAAGAAGAAACCATTCCGATTTTTACTGCATCCGGACGAATATCTGAAAATACCGCGTCCAACTGCTGTCCCAAAAATTTAGGAGTTACCTCCATAATACCTGTTACGCCGGTTGTATTTTGCGCAGTCAAAGCTGTGATTGCACTCATGGCATATACGCCATTGGTAATCATAGTTTTGATATCTGCCTGGATGCCGGCGCCTCCGCTGGAATCGCTTCCAGCAATTGTTAATGCTGTTCTCATTTTTTACCTCCTACGAACAATAAACATTAATTTTATATAGCGATTAAAGGTGGTGCCCCCGGTTAACCGCTCAATACATATCGATTTATAGAGCCGGTGGCTATATAAATTTCTCCATGTATATATTTGCTGTTTTTTTAATTTCTTCCCAATCCCCCATACTGGCTTCGTCATATATTCCGCAGGTCATAAAGCCTGCATTGGCCGCGGTCTGTACTGCATGGAGAACATCCTCAAAAACCATTATGTTTTGAGGTTTTAAATCAAGCAGCCGGGCTGCCATTAAATAAACATCCGGAAATCGTTTCCCCCTGCCTGCTTCCTCGCAGGTAACCATACCGTCAAACAGTTCCAGGATACCAAGTCGCCTGAAAGCATGCTCTATATGGAGCTTATTACTGGAGGTTGCTATTACCATTGGGATGTTTTTTTCTTTTAACTGAAAAAGAAGTTCTTTAACTCCGGGTTTAAGCTGTGCCTCATCATAGTAGAAATCCTCCACCACTTTAAGAATACCCTCTGTAATCTCCTGTACAGATACGTTAAGTGAAAAGGTTTCTTTCATGTATTCAGCCGCTTCCGGAACACTCATTTTAAACAAAGTCTCAGCCAGATTGTCCGGTGCGATTACACCCTGCGTTTTTAAATATCTGGCTCCGGCCTGCTCCCATATACACATGGAATCCAGAAGTGTTCCGTCAACATCAAAAATTGCTCCGCTTATGTCATTAATTTCTTTATCAGCAGTATTTCGGCCGCAAACAGCCATTGGAAAAAGAATCTTCATTAGGCATTTACCATTTGACTTGTTAAGTCAAAAAGTTCCTTTGTGGCATTTTCAATATCCGGTTGTGCAAAAATAGCACTTATAACCGCAATACCGCAAATACCGGTTCCTGATAATTCAAGCACATTTGCCTTACTGATTCCGCCTATTGCAATTACCGGAATGGATACCGCATCGCAAATTGCTTTAAGTGTTTCATGGCTTACATCATCCGCATCATCCTTTGAGCCGGTAGGGAATACTGCTCCCACTCCAAGATAATCCGCGCCACGCTTTTCGGCCAGAACCGCCTGTTCAACAGTTTGGGCCGAAACACCGATAATTTTGTCATCACCAAGCTTTGCCCTTACATCTCCGGCTTCCATATCGCTTTGACCCACATGGACACCGTCCGCATCCATTGCCAGCGCAATGTCAACATTGTCATTAATTACAAATGGGACTCCGTACTTTTTGCAAAGCTCCTTTATTTCTTTTGCCTCTTCCAAAAAAGTGCCTTCATCCAGTGTTTTCTCTCTAAGCTGGATAAAGGTTGCGCCACCCTTTAAAGCCTTCTCTACCTGCTCATAAAGAGTTTCGCCCTTAAGCCAGGCTCTGTCTGTCACTGCATAAAGAAGCAGGTCCTTTTTATCGCACTTCATATTTAGCTCCGTTCTCAAGTGTTTTACTGTCCATATTGTAAATGGCGTCAATTATTCTGTTTCTGTAAGTGGAATTGCCTTCTCCTTCTTTAAGCCTCTCAAATGCAATTTCACCGGCAAGCCCCATGGTACATACAGCCGCAGCCGCAGCTTCCAGCTTGTTATCGGGATTTGCCACCAAAAATGCAGTCATCATACCAGAAAGCTGGCAGCCGGTTCCGGTTATTTTTCCCATTTCGGGGCGACCGTTTCTGATTACATAGCATTTATCCTTATCAGCCACAAGATCGATTGCACCGGTAATGGCAATAATGCAGTTCATTTCTTTGGCAAAATTCTTTACAAAAGAAACTGCGGAATCAATAGTTTCATCGGTTACTGCATCAGCAACATCCGCATCAACACCCTTTGTGGTACCGCTTCCCAGCGCAAGAGTTTTTATCTCTGAAATATTACCTCTGATAACATCGAATTTAACCTCTTTAATAAGATCAACTGCGGTATTGGTTCTAAGTGCACTGGCACCTGCTCCGACAGGGTCCAAAAGAACCGCATGGCCTAACTCATTGGCTTTCTTTCCTGCCAAAAACATTCCTTCAATGCTTCTTTCATTTAATGTACCGATGTTAATATTAAGGCCTCCGCAAATTGAGGTGATATCCTCAACATCCTTAGGTTCATCGGACATAATGGGGCTTCCGCCACAGGCCAAAAGAACATTGGCCACATCATTAACGGTTACGTAGTTGGTGATGTTGTGTACCAGGGGTACATTCTTCCTTACATTTTCAATACAATTTCCTAACATAGTGCCTCCTTTAACATAAAAAACGGACGCACCAACATATGGTCCGCCCGCAAAAAGCTGCTAAAATCCCTACGTTGGCATTATCCAAATCAGGTAACCGGTCAAGGCAGTGTCAGCCTCCTCTCAGCCTGCTACTATACAAGCTCCCGCATAAATATTTACTTACAAAAAGTATTATATATCCATTATATCAGTAATTCAACCTACTTATTGTAGTAATTACTGAATATCGTTGTGTGCTCCGGTCCCTGCCCCGGATGCATAACAGAGCTGGTCATTGACTTTACAATATCTTCCCAGGTAACACTTTTATCATTTACAAGCACATAATACTCATATTTGTCATATCTTCCTCCCTCGGGCAAGTCACCCACAAAGCGGTTCATAAACAAATATTCTGTTTCTTTTTCGTACTCATCAAGATCGGACTGACGGACTGTAACCTTAAACTTCCTGTCTTTGTAATCAACCTTGTAAAAGAAAAGAATGGGATAATTATCCTTTTGCTCCTCATAATACTCATCACTTACATTTTCATTTTCCAACGAATAATAAAATGCCAGATATACCGTTGAAGCATTTCCGTTCTGAGTAACATTAAAAAAGTTATCCATAAAATTGCGATTTGCGGTACACAGACCGTCCTCAATAACCACGTAATTTTCTTCTTTTGCCAAAGAAAGAGCTTCCGAAGCAGACAATTTCTTATCAAACAGGGCTGTATCCTGCTTGAGAATCATTTTTTCACAGCCTCCGAGCATAAAGGTAAGGCACAAAAGAATAAAACAAACAAGCTTCTTTTTCATAATCACTCTCCGATTTTATAAAAACTATACTAAAACAAGTCAAGGGTCGCGTCCAGGTAAACCGCCTCCCGCACATTTAGCTGATATTCGGGCCTGGTCATATAATAAAGTATAAATTCAAGCACCAGTGCACTTCCAAGGCTTCGTCCCTCTATTTTAAAGTTATTAAAGCCCATTGGCAAATAAACATCTTTAATATCATTCACACCGATAAATCCCGGGTTCTTCATAGCCTTTGAAAAAACATATCCGGACTGAGCCTCCGGTGCCCTGCATACATGCTCCGCACAGTTATGGCCCAGAGCCTTTCTGCTTACATTTTCGTAGCACTCTTTTCGGTCTTTGCATCCAAAATAGCAGCATTCGTTACAAAGAAATTCAATCTTCGCCTTTTGATTGGGCAACAGAGTATTTAAATCCTCAAACCGTTTATTGAACCTAAAATCCGGAACCACAAAGCGGAATTCGCTTCTATTGACTTCATTGGTCATCTCGTTAAAATCAGTTATCACCTTTGTGGTTGTGGATACAAAATAAAGGCGTGGATAGTTCTTTTTTATGTGCTCGAGTAAAATATCCGAATAAATGATAACCCCGTTTTCCACCCCTTCACTGTTCTCAAACCTTCTGCACAAATCGTTACATTTTTTGTCCGACAGGTGCTTAGGCTCAATAAGAGAATTGCTGAAGGTCAGCCTGGCTGAGATTCCATACTGTTTCATAAGGTTATACACAGCCTCCGGATCATTGTCACCAAAGCCTACGCGGCCCCCACCCCACAGACAATCCATGGGTGCGCCGTAAATCGACCCGATTTCACACCAATCATAGAAATATTCTCTGTGCTCATTAAACAGGGGCAAAATAACCCTATAGAGATCATAAAATTCAAACAGCCCGGGAAGATGGTAATAGGCAATATTTTCTTTTACAGCACATGTGTCATTTTCATTACAGAACTGCATGGACATATAAGCTTACACTGACCTCCGGGGCTTAATCACATTTCCCGCATATTATAGCATTTTTGAAGCATAAAATAAAATCCGCACAAACAGATATTGCAAGCAAATGGCCCATAGGTTACATTGAATATATGGAAAAATATTACGAAAATTATACCGATGAAAAGAAACTGACCGCAATTATTGTGGCAGTTGATGATAATTCAATAAGCGATTTTGACTATAGCCTCAGCGAAATGAAGAGGCTTGTTGAAGCCTGCGATATGGAGGTTAAGGATGTGGTTGTGCAGGTACTTCCCAATCCCAATCCCGGCACCTATGTGGGAAGCGGCAAGCTTCAGGAAATAAAAATGCTGGCTGAAGCACTGGAAGTGGATTACTGCATAGTAGCAGAAAACCTGTCTCCCGCCCAGCTTAAAAATATAACCGACGAAGTTGATGTGGCTGTTCTTGACCGAACCGGTCTAATCCTTGAGATCTTTGCCCGTCGCGCCAAAACCCGCGAAGCAAGGCTTCAGGTGGAGTCGGCAAACCTTCAGTACCTTCTTCCCCGCCTCGTTGGCATGCGTAAGTCTCTTGGCCGTCAGGCCGGTGCCAGCGGTTCCCTCAGTAACAAGGGCCAGGGTGAACAACAGCTGGAACTGGACCGCCGTCATATTGAACGCCGCATTACCGAGGTTCGCCGTGAGCTGGACTCTATTAATCACGACCGTGATGTTCAGCGTGCTTTAAGGCAAAAGAACCAGATGCCCTGCGTTGCCATGGTAGGCTACACCAACGCAGGAAAATCCACCCTGATGAATCGGCTGCTTGCTAATCAGAACGCCGAGGATGATAAGAAAGTATTTGAAAAAGATATGCTTTTCGCCACATTGGATACTACAATAAGGCGCATTGACTGTTCTGATAACAAAAGCTTTCTTTTGTCCGATACGGTTGGTTTTGTAAGCAACCTTCCCCACGGACTGGTAAAAGCCTTCAGAACAACCCTTTCCGAGGCATGCCTTGCGGATCTTTTGCTCATTGTGGTGGACAGTGCCGACCCATATGTAAAAGAACAGCTTGATGTAACCGAAACTACATTAAAGGAGCTTGGTTGCAGCGATGTTGACCGAATATATGTCTACAACAAATGTGACCGATTGGAAATTGTTCCGTCGATTACCCCCTATGATGAAACCAGAGTTTATATATCAGCGAAAAACGGTTATGGAATAGAAAACCTTCTTGATGAAATCAAGAAGGCTCTTTACAAAAACAATCGTTTAGTTGAAATTACCATTCCCTACAGGGATGGTGGAATACTGGACCTTCTTAACAGAGAGGCCACTGTTCTTGAAACCGATTACCGTGAAGACGGAATCTTTGTAATAGCAGACGTTTCAAGAAAAATACTTGGAATGCTGGATGCCAAAGGACTCATCAGGTAGCAGGCTTGTATTCAGTCTTATATACATCCTGATAAATCATTTCCTTAAGCTTCTCATGAAACTCGGGCTTCACCAGATAATGAACAAAGCTTTCAACCAGGTTTTCACGTGAGAAGCTGCGGCCGTCGAGTTTAAAATGCTTAAAGCCTGCTTCCTTGTATTTGGTGTGAATAAGCTCTGATGAAATAAAATTCTTTCTCTTCTGCAAATCTTCAAACTTAAAGTTTAGATTGTTGCACACAAATTCACTTCTTCTGAATTCCAAAGTACACTTTCCTGTATCCAGGTAGTGTGCTTTTCTTTTGGGACAGTTATCCTGGCAACCATGATTTACAATAAGTTCGATACGATCGCGTTGGTCCATTGCAAAAAGCTCATCGGTATTGTTCCATACCGAATCAGCCACTACTATGTAATAATCCTCTTCCAACTCCTTCTTTAACCCCTCAATAGTGCTGATACACTTTGTGGTGGAGGAAATGAGCCTGAAGTTGGGATAGTTTTCACGAATATACTGCTCAAGAATAGGTGAATTTACAATAACTTCATTCATACCGTTGTCGGAAAGCTTAAGACACAGGTTGGCAAAGGTATCATATAAATGCTTTTCTTCAATCAGCGGATTGGTAAAGGTATAACGAACCGAAATACCACGATTATTATAGTGATCAATCAGCTTCTTCATGTCGCGGCTGTCATTATAAGCCAAAAAAGTACGGCCACCGCTCCAAATACAGCTTCCAAAACTTCCATAGGCAGCTGATATCTTGGCATCCTCGTAAAACCACTGAGGGCAAAACTCCATCAAATCCGACATATAGCAAATAATGGGAGCA
Source organism: Lachnospiraceae bacterium (assembly GCA_045642625.1). Taxonomy (GTDB): domain Bacteria; phylum Bacillota; class Clostridia; order Lachnospirales; family Lachnospiraceae; genus UBA1258. The sequence goes on along the minus strand of JAZUJC010000106.1, from coordinate 2,678 downwards.
TTATTTACAAAATCGGGCAAGTAGTAATTTAACATATACTGCTATCTTCCTCTCTGCTCTTTATGAATCAAAAAATGTCATACCCTTCTCGGTAAGAATTCTCTCTGCCTGAGGATATTCAAAGCAAGGATTTTCTTTAAGCGCGTTAAGATAAAGAGCGCCTTCGTACTTGGCCATATTAAGATCGTGGAGAAGATAATTACCACAGGTCTCGGGAGTTGTACCGGGTACAACATCATCATAATTAGCCATATGTTCAAAAGCTCTGAGCATAAGAGGATATATTTCTTCTGCCTTGGGATGACCCTTAACAATTAAATAGCTTCCGGTAAGACAGCCCATAGGTCCCCAGTAAATAATACGGTCCTTCCACTCTTCGTCATTACGAAGGAATGTTGCCACAACATGTTCAATTGTATGCATCGCATTGGGATGAATAACCGGCTCAAGATTGGGCTTCTTCATTCTTATATCAAAAGTGGTACAAAACTGGTCCCCAAGCTGATCCACGCGGGATTCATAAATTCCGGGGATGATTTTAGTATGATCAACCTGAAAGCTGGGTATTAATTTTTCTTCTGCCATTTCAACCTCCATGGGGTAATTATTTACGCCAAAATAAGAATATCGGCTTTTCCATTATATCATCAAAGCGCCCCATGACAACAGAGATTGCTAATTATTCTCAGCCAAATAAAGTGACACCCTGCTTTGAAGCACCGAAGCCACTTCTTCAGGTGATTTGTCTCCGGATGTTAAGGGCTTTAATTCCTCCTCCAGTATTCCATATATATCATCGTTGTAAGCACCGGGTCTCTGAGCAATTTCCATAAGGCTTCTTACCATATCAATGTCCTGTTCTCTTACGCCTTCCACTTCAATGGCAACGCCACCGCTGCTCCAGGTACCGCCGTAGCTTTCCGATTTAGCTCTTTCAACAGTCTTTTCGAACTGTGCCTTATTTACAGGGAAACTAAAGCCACCAAACTCTCTCTGTCCGTCCTCAAGGAAGAATGACCTAATAAACTGCCATGCACCGTCCTTATCCGAACAATTGTTAAGGATTGCATAACCTTCCGAAAACATAAAATAGTGGCCGCTGCCCGCCTCAGTAGGGAACCCTATAAGATTCATTTTACCGTCAAGCAGCTTGTCATAAACCTGAAGAGCATCAAAATCGCTGATATACATCGGCATAAGAATGGTTCTTTCTTCCTGAATTTCCTTGAATTCGTCGTAATCATCGGAATATTCAACCTTGGCAGGATATTCTTTTGCAACGTTTAATACATCAATAAATGCCTGACTGTTGAAGTTGCAGGTGCCTTTTTCCAAATCCATAATATCTGAATTGAACATGGACATATAGTATACAAGAACCGAAACATCCATCATTGATCCAAAGGCCAGTCCGTCAAATGAATCGCTTAATGCCTTGAAATCGGCTGTGGTCCAGGAATCACCGGTTCCCACATACTTGGAATTGCCGACAAGCGAATAAATGCTGAATGTGGGTGAAAAACTGTATAAATGACCGCCAACTTCCTGCGCTTTAAGAACATTCTCGAAAAAGTTCTCGCGCTTAATCTCAGAATCTTTGTCTATATAAGGATTCAAATCAACAAAGTAGTCGGACTGCTTTATTGTTTTGGTAATTGCACTTGTATCAACAATATCCAAAATACCACCCTGAGTGATATCATTTAATATTTTGTCACCGCTTTCTTCCCAGCCGTATTCTTCTTCATAGGCCTTTATCACCAGTTTATAGTCAGTATTTGTGCGGTTAAAATTTCTAACCATATTCTTAAGCTCTTCGCTGGCATAAACAGTACCGATTGTAAGCACCTTGCGGTTTCCGGTATCCAGTGTTTTGGTAAGCTTTACAATTGTCAAACCGCCGTTATCGCCGTCACCGTCTCCCCAGTAAGTTCCCACATATCCAAAGTTTCCGTCCTGTTCCTGCCAAAAGAATGCGTTCCAGGGAATATCCAGATCATTATCTATCCAGTTTATACATTCTTCATAGGTTTGAGTAGCAATATCATATTTTCCGAGAGCCGAATCCGATACGGTTAAGAAAGTGGTTTTGTCCATTGAAATCCACTGATTTACATTTTCGGGCGCATTTTCCAGACGGTCACCCAGAGACCCTTTTTGCAAATCTACCTTAGCAATACCGTTGCCGAGATTACTGTTTTCAAAATAGCCCTGGACATATACATTATCTTCACCATCCATAAAAATTCTGTTTATATAACCATTCACAGGGATGGACTTTTCAAATTTGCCCTCGGCATCGGCAAGGTAAATTCCATCCTGCCCGCTCATAACAAACTTTTTGTCTTTAGTTTTTAAAATAGTATCTACATATACAAACTCACCGCTCATCTTTGCCAGTACATCGGCAAAAGAAACTTCACTGACACGCTTTCCCGACTGATTGTAAGTGGTTGCGGTGTATTGCTGTGTGCCGGTCTTTTCATCATAGCTTGTGCTGAATACCGTAATTCCGCCGTCGTCATTTAAAAAGAAATCCTCGGGAAAAGAATTTTTGTCGGTGTTCTCAAGGATTACCTTCTTTTCATCACCGCCCTGGGTATCAGTGCTGATATACTGTGTTTCCAGCACTGCCCCCTCTTCTTTATCGGTTTTAACACTGATATAGTGAATCCTGT
>JAZUJC010000105.1:0-6504 GCA_045642625.1 Lachnospiraceae bacterium | reverse complement strand
AGTGTCCTTAAGCTGGGCCTCATAAATCCTATTCCTAAGGCTTTGGTTAAAGAGTTTGCCGAGAAGGTGGACAAATTATATATATTTGAGGAACTTGAGCCGGTTATTGAGGAACAGGTTCGGGCGATGGGAATACCCTGTATCGGTAAGGAAGTATTTTCTGCTCAGGGTGAGTACAGTTCGAATATGCTAAAAAGAGTGCTTTACGGTTATGAGCCCCGGGGGGAGGCCGCTGTGGTGCCGGAGCGGTCACCTGTTCTTTGTCCCGGATGCCCCCATAGAAGCGTATATACCGCTTTAAAAACCCTGGGGCTTCAGGCAATCGGAGATATCGGATGCTACACTCTTGGAGCGGTTGCTCCACTGAACGTTGTGGATTCCACAAATTGTATGGGGGCCAGCATATCAATGCTTCACGGAATGGAAAAGGCCCGTGGAAAGGAGTTTATTAAGGATTATGTTGCTGTAATCGGTGATTCTACGTTTCTGCATACAGGAATCAATTCCTTGCTTAATATGATGTATAACAAGGCCACCGGTACGGTTCTGATTCTTGATAATTCAACAACCGGAATGACCGGCCATCAGGATAATGCCGCAACCGGAAAAACGTTAAGAGGTGAACCCACAGACATAATCAATATACACAAGCTATGTAAGGCTATTGGCATCGACAATGTGGAGGAAGTTGATTCATATAATCAGGCGGAGCTTACAAAGGTCATTAAGAGAGAAGTGGCAAAAGAAGCTGTTTCCGTTGTTATTTGTAAAGGTCCCTGTGCCCTGCTTCCCGGGCTTAAGTTCCCTTACATATGTAAGCCGATTCCGGAAAACTGTAAAAGGTGCGGAGCCTGCTTAAAACCGGGATGTCCGGCACTTACCAGAAACGATGACGGAACAATTTCCATTGACGGGATTATGTGTACAGGCTGCAGTCTCTGTAAGCAGATGTGCAGATTTGGAGCCATAGAAATGTCAGAAAGGCAGGGGTGAAATGAAAAACGGAAATATTATGATTGTAGGTGTGGGCGGTCAGGGAACACTTCTGCCCAGCCGTATTATCGGTGGCGTTATGTTTAATGCAGGCTGTGATGTGAAAATCTCAGAAGTTCATGGAATGGCTCAACGAGGAGGATCGGTAGTTTCTTTTGTCAGATTCGGGGAAAAAGTATATGCCCCTACCATTGAAGTGGGTCAGGCTGATATATTAATTGCCTTTGAACCCCTCGAAGCGCTTAGATATGAACATTTTCTGAGTCCAAACGGCATAATAATTGTAAATGACAGAAGAATTGTTCCGATGTCCGTAATAACCGGTGAGGCAAAATATCCTGATAATATTGTGGAGACTCTTTCTGAAAAGCACAGGGTTTATTCGGTTAATGCAATGGATGAAGCTCTTAAGCTTGGAAATTCCAAAGTGGCTAATATTATTGTGCTTGGAATGCTGGCAAGGAATATAGACCTTGCAAAGGAGGAATGGCTTAAAGTAATAGAAGAAACCGCTCCTCCCGCAAGTGTAGAAATAAATAAGGCAGCTTTCTTAAAAGGCCTGGAATTGTAAACAGCCGCCACAATGCTAGTGGGCGATTGTATCAGGGTGAGAGCGTCTTAGCTTCTTTTTCCAGGGGCCGAACATATACCTCAATAAACATACCACGGATACGGTGGCCCAGGTAAGACCGGCTGCCCACCAGATACCCCACATTCCTATGACTGCAATTCCGGTCAGCAGGTTTGAGTAGACTATTCGGCATAAAACTTCGGTTATGCCGTTTATCATGGAGAAAGAAGCGTCACCGCATCCGTTTAATATTCCACGGGGAACATATATGAGACCCAGGAATACATACATAACAGCTGTTATTCTTATGGCGTCGGTTCCGATTTCTATTACCTTGGGATCGTTAACGAAAAAGCTCACTATATATTTGCTGAAGATAAGAACAAGGGGAATAACGATGGCATTATAAATTTCAACGATAATGACACCTTTCTTAAATCCTGATTTAATTCTTTCTTCGTTGCCCGCACCATAATTCTGACCGGCAAAGGTAACAAGGGCGAAACTGATGGCACCGTAGAGCTGTGAAAGAATAAGGTCAACCTTGGTGGATATGGTATAAACCGCCATTACAGTTTCCTTAAAGCTGTTAACAACACCCTGAAGTACTATCATTGAGATTGCTATCATGGAGCTTTGGAGCGCCATAGGGACACCCAGCTTAACTGAATTGAGAATTATGCCGGTGTGAGGCTTCCAGAATTCTTTTTCCGCTCTGTAGTAGGGCAGTTTAATAAATGCGTATAAAAGACTGACCACAGCTGCCGTTGCCTGGGATATGATAGTAGCAATAGCTGCACCGTAAACTCCCATATTAAAGTTAAGAACAAATAAAAGATCCAGGCCAACGTTTAACGCGCTGGACAGCATAAGGAAAAAAAGCGGTGTCTTGGAATCCCCAAGAGCTCTGAGTACTGCGGCTACCGAATTGTAAAGCGCTATGAACAGAATGCCGGTTACGGTGATTCGCAAATACATTGTAGCCTCGGGAAGAATGTTGTCCGGAGTGTTCATCAATTTTAAAATCGGTTTTGCGAATATTAAGCCCAGGGTGGTGGCAATAAATGACGCCCCAACAATCAAATAGTAGGCATTTGTAACCGTTGATTTGATTCCCTTGTGGTCACCTGCGCCAAAGTACTGGGCTACAATGATTCCCACACCGTTTGCCAGGCCCATGCTCAGTGAAACAAAAAGAAAGTTTAGGGAACCGCAGGTGCCGATGGCGGCCAGTGAATCGGGACCGACAAAGTTACCTACCACAAAGGAGTCCACCATATTGTATAATTGTTGAAAAATATTACCGATAAACAGGGGAAGTGCAAACTTAAGCAAATGCTCGGTTACATTTCCGGTTGTCATATCTCTTACTTTTGTTTTGGCCATTTTAATCCTTTACTCTTGCTCACATATGTATAAGCCGAATGGTTGCAATGTGATGCCGGAAAATCTGATTTATATTCTTTTTGATGTGTATCTTTTTATATTTCGAATACAACTATTTTCTCTTATTTTGCGATTGTAAATGTAACACCTAACGCTTTTCAATTATTGTAAAAATATTCTTTTTAATTGCATTTTTGATTGTATTTTAAGGAATGTACAATTGTGTATATGTGTTTTTGGGGGTGCAGGTGCTTCACCGTGCAAATTTGCCGCCTTTTGTTGCTATGAATGGAAAAAAATATTATCATTACAATAACGACAATAAATTGGGAGGAACGCTATGGTCAGTTTAAAATGTAAAAACTGCGGCGGGGAAATGTCCGTGGATTTGAAGGGCGAATTGAGGTGCCCTTACTGCGGTTCTGTCAGTCATTTTTCTGATATTGAATTTAAAGAATATAAGACTTTTAGGCTTAATATGCTCAATTATTTAAGAGCGTCAGCGGATATCGAGGCTGATAAGGCTGATGATTCTTTTTTATGGACCTATCATGCAACGGAGGTGTTTAAAGCAACCTCGGGGGCGGATGTGACCATTGAATATTTGTTTTTTTACGAGGAAGGCGGCGTAAAGACCTATGTGGCCAAGAGTTCGGTTGTTTTTGTTTTTGATATGCTAAGCAAAAATAAGATTGACAGTTTCCTAAACGGTATTTCAATGCTTGAATATCCTTCAGCCGATCTTAAAAATTTAAGCAAATATTTCCCGGTATTAAAGTCACGTATTGAACTTGAGGGCGGAAAGACGTTACTGGCATTTGCAAAGCCTGAGAATGTATATCCCTTGTTTGCTTTTGGAAGTATGGCACCTGAGCATGTGGCATGGGTGGTTTCAAGGCTTGAAAATTTCAGTTGTGTATTTGAATTCAGCAATATGGTTCAGGGAGGAATGTCAATTAATTCGGTTTTTGTTAACCCAAGGACTCATGAGGCATATCTTTTCGGAGGCTGGTGGAATGCTCACCCAAAGCGCTCTGATGATAAAACCGATTTGCTGGCACTTCGTAAAGTGGCAAAACAGCTGCTTGGCGAAAACTATAATGCTTCCCCCGAGGAATTTAAGCGATTTATGGCAGGAAAACCGGCTGAGGATGCTTATACGGATTTCGGTTTATGGGATGAAGTTATTGAAAAAGGTTTTGGCGGACATAAATTCGTTAAGTTTACATAACAATAATACATCGTATTGTTAAAAGGAGATATATATATGGGAAGCGGAAGTTATAATGCCGGGGACTGGGCCAGGCTTAAAGCCAGTCGTTCCATTGGAAGTAGCAGTACCACCGGTCAGTTATTTGTGAAAAATAGAATGGATCCCAGGTTTGATCCTAAATTTATAAATAAGCGTGAATCCAGGGATTCGGAAGAACATCCCGAATCAACACCCATTATGATTGGTGTTGATGTAACCGGTTCTATGGGATATTTGTCCACCCAGATTATCAAGGAATCCTTAAATGATCTGATGATGAAGCTTTACTCCTCCGATTTGGTTAAGGACCCGCAGCTTCTTTTTGCTGCAATAGGCGATGCTACCGCCGATCAGGCACCACTTCAGGTTACCCAGTTTGAATCAGATATCAGGATTGCCGAGCAGTTGCTTGATTTGTGGCTTGAAAACGGAGGCGGTGACGGTCCTGAGGATTACCAGCTGCTGTGGTGGTTTGCCGCTAAACATACGGATATAGACAGCTATAGAAAGCGCGGAAAGAAGGGCTTTTGCTTTACAATAGGAGATGCTTCTTTTCATGAGAGTTTGTCTGCCGATTCATTTATGAAGGTGTTCGGTGACAAGGCAGAAAGAAAGTATTCCAGCAGAGAACTTGCAACCTTGGCCGGTGAACAGTATGAGCTGTTTCACATAATGATTGGATCGGATGCCGGTAATGTTCCGCTTATTTTGCCGGGAAGGGTGATAACGGTTCCAAAGGGCGAAATTCAGTATTTGCCCGAAATAATTATATCGGTAATGCAGCTCTCAAGGGGTGTTGATAAGGCCGTGGTGCTTGACCAGTGGGGAACCATGGCAAGAAGTGTTGTCAGCAGTTCAATAAACCTTTTAAGAATAGATAACGGAAAAAATATTACTTTTTAGCGATTAATATAAAGTGCCGGGAAAAGCGAACCGGTGGGAAAGAGGAAAATATGGGATACGGAAGCTATACAGCTAGCGACTGGACAAAGCTTAAAAACAGCAGAGGATTAAGTTCTTCCTCAAATGCCAACCAGACCTTTGTTCGATCAGATGTTTCTGAAAAATTAAATGCAAAATTTATTGATAAAAGAGAGTCCTTTGACAGTGAGGATTCACCTGCGTCAACTCCTATTATTATCGGTTTCGATGTAACCGGTTCCATGGGATACCTGGCCAATGAAATAGCAACCAACTCACTTAATGAGACGATTATGCAGATCCTTACCAAGAAGCCGGTAACGGATCCACATATGATGTGTGCGGCCATTACAAACCCTAATGATGTGGTACAGGTAACTCAGTTTGAAGCAGACATCAGAGTTGTTGAACAGCTTCTGGATTTCAGACTTGGTGGTGGCAATATGTACGGGTTTGATAACTTACTGTGGTACTTTGCCGCTAAGCACACCAAAATAGACAGTTTTGAAAAACGTGGAAAAAAAGGAATAATTATTGGCATCGGAGATGAGATTGTCGGAGCGGAAAATAATATTCTTACCAGGGACAATATTAAGAAATGCTTTGATGACGATGTTTTAAGTGATATTTCCTTCAGACAGGCGCTTGAAATGGCGTCCGAACAATATGAGGTTGTGCATATTGTAGTAGGACCTGAATTCAGAATCAGCGGTAAGAGCGCTGCAGGTTACAATCGGGAATCATATTCCGGCTGGGCGGAAGCTCTTCCGGGTCGTGTTGCAAGGGTACAGGAAGATAATATAGATTGTCTTGCTGAAGTAATTGTAGCCATTCTTATGATGCTAAACGGCGCCGACAAAAATACCGCGTTGGAAGGTCTTGATAAGAGAACCAGAGATATTGTTGGATTCGGAATTGCTGATTTTAAACCGATTAATCCCGGTACTTATGTTGCTCCCGAACGCTCAGATGATGCAGTAGCGGAGAAGGTTGCCGATAAGGAGACCGAAAAGGAAGCCGGAGAAGCAACAGGAAAAGAAACTGAGAAAGTAGCTGAAAAAGAAAACGGAGAAGCAGCGGGAAAAGCAGCTGAGAAAGAGCCGGAAATTAATTTAACACAGCAGTTTATTGAAAAAAGGGCACAGGAAAAGGCAACATTAACCGCTATTACTTCTGCAGAAACTGTTTCCGAAGCGGGCAATGCCAAGAAAAAGAAAAAGGGATTTTTAGGTGGTTTATTCGGTAATAGGAAGTAATTACGGAGATGAAGGCAGAGGACTGGCAACGGACTATCTGGCATCCCAAAGTGCTTCCACCCTGGTGGTGCGACATAACGGAGGAGCCCAGTCAGGGCATACGGTTGAGATAGGGAATAAGCGGT
>JAZUJC010000104.1:0-3490 GCA_045642625.1 Lachnospiraceae bacterium | reverse complement strand
CTATTCCCAATAGTGAAGAATACATAGTAAAGGTGAGTGAAGCATTATGACATTGTTAGAAAAACTAGGTCTTACTGAAGATGATTTCAAGCCTAAAGCAAACGATGATAAGCAACGATTAGATGACATTGAAAATGCTCTTATTGAAGCACCCAAGAACTTTAGAAGATGCTCAAATCTTACATTAAAGAATGCCAATTTCTTTAATGCAGCAGAGACTCTTTGGAGCTGTGACAAGGTAGTTCTTGATAATGTTTCTGCCAAGGGTGATTATTTTGCAATGAACAGCAGCAACATGAAAATAGACGGCCTTAAGCTTGACGGCAACTATTCCTTTGACGGATGCAAAAATGTTGAAATACGCAATTCAACACTCCTCTCAAAGGATGCTTTTTGGAACAGTGAAAACATTACCGTTTATGATTCTTTCATTTCGGGAGAATACCTTGGATGGAATGCAAAGAATCTGACACTTGTAAACTGTACAATTGAAAGTTTGCAGGGGCTTTGTTATATAGAAAACCTTACAATGAAAAACTGTAAGCTTATTAATACAACCCTTTCTTTTGAATACTCGGTAAATATCGACGCTCAGATAGACGGCGGTGTTGACAGTGTAATCAATCCCTCAAGCGGCACCATTAAAGCTGATTTTATTAAAGAGCTTATCCTTGAAAAGGATAAGGTCGATGTAAGTAAGACTGAAATCATTCTTTCTAAGTAAGTGGTATTGAAAACAGGCTTATGATATATTGCAGGTAATCCCGGTGATTACCTGCTTTTTGCTATAAAAGCAGAGTATTTATTCATGACAATACAATTTCCCGCGGAGCGTGAAATATATTGTTTTTTGTTATAATATATTGGTCGGAAACATTTAGCAGAGGAAATGATATGTACAATTTCGATGAATTGATAAACAGAAGAGATACTGCTTCCCTTAAGTGGGATGTTAAGGAAAATGAACTTCCCATGTGGGTGGCGGATATGGATTTTAAGGCCTGCCCGGCTATAATTGAAGCCCTCAAATCCAGAATCGAACACGGGGTGCTGGGGTACAGCATTATACCGGATGGATGGTATGACGCCTATATTAACTGGTGGGACAGAAGGCATGGTTTCAGGATGGACAGGGACTGGCTTATGTTCTGTACAGGCGTGGTTCCTGCGATTTCGTCGATTGTGCGTAAGGTGACTACAGTAGCCGAAAATGTGGTGGTTATTACACCTACCTACAACATTTTCTTTAACTCCATATATAATAACGGTCGAAATATTGTGGAATGCCCGTTGGTATACGAAAACGGGGCTTATCATATTGATTTTGATGATCTTGAAAGTAAGTGTGCTCAACCCCAGAGCACTTTGCTGCTTCTTTGCAATCCCCAGAATCCTGTGGGGCTTATTTGGGACAAAGAAACCCTTGCTAAAATAGGCGACATTTGTGCAAGGAACAATGTAGTGGTTCTTTCCGATGAAATACACTGTGATGTTACAGTGCCGGGTACGGCTTATGTTCCTTTTGCTTCGGCTTCGGCCGTTTGTAAAAACAACAGCATTACCTGTATAGCACCCACTAAGGCATTCAATATTGCAGGCCTTCAGACCGCTGCAATTTCGGTACCCAATCCTGTTCTTCGACATAAGGTGTGCCGCGGCATTAATACCGATGAGGTGGCAGAGGGCAATGCTTTTGCATGCGATGCGGCGATTGCCGCCTTTAATAACGGTGAACAGTGGCTTAATGAACTCAATGAATATATAGGGGGCAATCGTTCTTTTGCCGAAGAATATGTAAATAATATTCCGGGCCTTATGGCAGTGCACGGTGAGGCAACATACCTTTTGTGGATTGACTGCTCGGCATTAGGGATGCCGTCGGATATTCTGGCTGAGAAAATTCGCGAGATTTCCGGGCTCTATTTGTCGGAGGGTTGCGAATACAGGGGAGACGGAGCTAATTTCCTCAGATTAAATATGGCATGTCCCCGTTTAAGGCTTGAGGAAGGCCTAAAAAGGCTTAAAGAAGCAGTTAGCTGTATTAATAATATGTGATTTTGGTTCTTCTGGTTTGCGAGATATGTAATTTTTGTTCTTCTGTTTTGCGCAGATATGTGATTTTTGTTCTTTTGGTTTTTGTGCAGATATGTAATTTTTTATTCTTCTGTTCTTGCACAAAAAGGAGATTCATAGAGCTTTCCGTGTACAAAGTGATTGTAGGAGCGGCAGCCACCGCCGCAGTAGTCGCTGACCGAACATTCCGCACATTTGCCGGTTAAAAGGTGCCTTGTATATTCACGATTATAGGCAAAGGCTCCGGGCTTTTCCCAGATTTCTCTTAAGCTAATTTCGCGAATATTTCCCTCTATGAATTTATCGTCGTACATGGACTCGCAACCGCGAATGTTTCCGATACTGTCTATGCCGATTGATGATAATCCGGCGCGACATCCTGTAAAGAAGGCAACTCCGCTTTTGTTGCCGCGAAGCTTCCCTTCACCGGGAGTGAAATAACCGATATTATCCGCTATACCCAGCATAAAGGGTACATCGTTCATATTCTTTTTGACAAAATCAATTACCTGATTGAAATCAAATCTGTAATCAAATTCATTGTCTGCAGCGTTTCCCATTGGAGAGCAGGCCTGCAATTGCCAGGCAAATATAGGAAGATTTTTCAATTCCGCTAACAGACCGGGCAAAGTGTTTACATTTTCCGAATTTAAAGTAGAAATAACCGATACCGGAATATTGGCGGCACTTAGCTGCTTTACGGCATTTACGGCGCGGTCAAAGCTGCCGGGCATACGGTACCTGTCGTGAATATCTCTTGTGCCGTCGATTGACACCGCTATGGATTCTATATCAATTTCTTTAAGCTTGCTAAGAATATCTTCGGAAAACACAAAACCGTTGGTTATGATGTTAAGCCCCATGCCCAGGGCGGTTATTTGAGCGGCAATGGTGTGCCAGTCCTTTCGCATAAAAACCTCTCCGCCAATCATGGATATACGCTTGCAGCCCAACTCACAGAGCTGCTTCGCCAAATTCAGACATTCTTCGGTAGTAAGCTCGTTTTCCCGGGCATGGCCGCCCTTTGAACCGCAGTAGCGGCATGAAAAACAGCAATTAAGAGTTATTTCCCAAACGCAGGATTCCAAACGATAAGTCATTGGCAACTCCTTTATACCTGCATGGATTCTGGGAAACGGGAACCGCAAACGGTGCAGAACCTACCCCTGTTGTAAGGGGAGCCGCATACTTTGCAGAAACCTGCAACCGGTTTAAGGGGATCCACATTAGGTGTGGCCGGAGCCGCGTGCACGGGAGTAGCCTTGTCCTTCTTTTGCTTACGCTTGCGCTCGCTTTTCGGTACAACCGGGCTTGCGTATACAGGCATCATGTTAGGAATGAAGGAATCCGGTATGGAGGGATTCGGGGTGAAGGGATCCGGTGCGAAACTATTGGGTGTGAGGCTGTTAGGTGCGAC
>JAZUJC010000103.1:0-5451 GCA_045642625.1 Lachnospiraceae bacterium | reverse complement strand
AAATATATAAGAAAGTATGGAGACGATTCCAAAGCCAACTACGGTGTAAGGCTTGAAAAGAATGCTTATATCGGTGATTCCCTTGGCGTGGTAAACGTGTTGGTGGGTACCCCTGAAAGTAACGCTCATTTTGATCCGGACAGAAAGACTGAGTCACTTTCTTTTGATCCTGAAAAAGGAATAATCGTGGGCAACATCAGAATGGGCTTTGGCCACTACAGAATATCCATGGCTATTGCTTCGGCAGCCAAATCCATGGGCTATATACCCTACTGGATGGATTTAAATTCCTACAATGAAACCACCTGCACCAAGGTTATCGGTGCGCAGAACGCACTGTATTCACTGGGTTCAAGGCTCTCAAAGAATCCGGTATTTAACAAGCTTGTGTGGGAACCCGTCAATTACGAAGGCTTCAGGGCATTGTCCTATAATGCAGCCGATCAAAAGAACGCCGAGCTGATGGCTCCTGTTTTTGCCAACGTACCCAAGGATATTCCGGTTGTGGGTACCCATGTATGGCCTGCCCAGGCAGCAATTCATGCAGGAATGAAAAATGTTGTAAATGCTATCCCGGATAACTGGCCCATGGCCCTTCATTTTGCAGAGGGTGCGGTTCACACAATTCAGTGTCGTAATGCATATCAGGGCTACAGAATATGTAACGGCATGAACAAAAAGAAGGTTTGTAATCCCATGCCTCAGGAAAGCCTTGTTTATACCGGTCACTATATCGATCATGAACTGGTTGCCAACATTGAAGCGGACTGTGATGCGAGGATTCGGCGAAAGAAGGACAATAAGCCCTTAAGATTCCTGCTTACAATTGGCGGTGCGGGAGCGCAAAAGGAAATTTTTGCGGCAATTATTTCTTTTCTTTTGCCTCATATTAAAAATAACAAAGCAGTTTTGTATGTAAATGTGGGTGATTATAAAAATGTCTGGGACGACCTGATTAAGGAAATTCCTGATATGAAGGCAGTCTCCGAAGAACATTTTGATGACTGGAAGGATACCGAGGACTTTTGCCAAAGGGCACTTAATCCGGCGGAAGAAATATCCGGCATTCACGGTTTCTGGCACAAGAATATTTTTGAAGCGGTATATTGTACCAATCTTCTTATGCGCTCTGCGGATGTATTGGTAACCAAGCCTTCTGAGCTTGCGTTTTACCCGGTACCAAAGCTTTTTATTAAGAGAGTAGGTAAGCATGAAATGTGGGGAGCCATCCACTCCGCCGAAATGGGAGACGGTACCCTTGAGTGCCGTGACATACCCCACACTCTTCAGATGGTTAAGCTTTTCATGGAAAGTGATAACGAGCTGATTGACATGTGCGAGGCTATAAAGGCCAATAAGAAGGCAGGTCTTTATGATGGAGCATATAAGGTTGTGGAAGCAGCAATGGCGCTTAAAAACAAATAGGGGGATTATAAATGATTTACGAAAGCGGTAAACGATTTATTCTGAGTACCGACAGCACTTCCTACATTTTTATGATTAACGAAGAGGGGCTTCCCGAGCATCTTCACTACGGTGAAAGGCTTTCGGAGGAGAAGGCGGGAGATGACTTTTTCAGAGCTCTTCGGGAAAAAGTAAGCCACGGGAAGGGTACTGTCACAAATTATACAAAGGACAGTGAAACGGTGCTTGAAGATATGCTTTTGGAAGCATCATCTCTTGGAAAGGGTGATCTTAGAGAGCCCTTTGCAATTATTAAATACGGAGACGGCAGCCGTACCGGTGATTTTGTATATAAGTGTCACGAAATAATTGACGGTATACAAGCGATGACAACTCTTCCCGGCTCTTACGAGGCAGGGGAAAGTGTTAAGACCCTAAAGCTTGTGTTAAAAGAAAAGGTCAATCCGGTTGAGATTGATATTTACTATACGGTTTTTGAAAAAGCAAATGTGATTTCACGAAGAACCGTAGTAAGAAACCTTGGGGATGAGGAAATAACCCTGGAAAAAATAATGAGCACACAGCTGGATATAGACGAAAGCGGGCTTAAGGTTGTTTCTTTCGGCGGCAACTGGGCAAGAGAGATGCAGCGCTTTGAGACAGTGCTTAATCATGGTGCTTTTACCGTTTCTTCAAGGGCCGGAGTTTCATCCAACAGAAGCAACCCTTTTGTTATGTTAACCAAAGAGGACGCTTCCGAAGAATTCGGTGAGGTATTCGGTTTTAATTTAATTTATTCAGGCAATCATTATGAAAGCTTCGAAGTCAGCGGGTTTGGCAAAACGAGATTTTTGTCGGGCATTAATCCTGAGGGCTTTGAATGGAAGCTTGAACCCGGAGGAGAATTCGAGACTCCCGAGGCGGTTATGACCTATTCCCGAAAGGGATATCGTGCAATTTCAGCGAATTTGCACTACTTTGTCAGGCAACACATAATCAGAGGCAAATATAAAAATAAACCACGCCCCATTCTTCTTAACTCCTGGGAGGCGGCCTATTTTAATATATCTGAAAGAAGGCTTGTTAACCTGGCGAAGAAAGGAAGCAAAGCCGGGGTTGAACTGTTTGTAATGGATGACGGCTGGTTTAAGGGCCGTAACAGTGACAAAACATCCCTTGGCGACTGGGTTGTGGATGAAAAGAAGCTTCCCGGTGGTATAGAGAGGCTGGCCGGCAAAATCCACAGGCTTGGAATGGATTTCGGTATCTGGGTGGAGCCTGAGATGATAAACGAGGACAGTGATCTGTACAGGGCACATCCCGAATATGCCATGACGATTCCGGGCAGGGAAAATTCCCTTGGACGCAATCAGATGTTTTTGGACCTTACCAATCCTGAGGTGGTGGAATATGTTAAAGCATCAATGAGAAACATATTTAAAACACCGGGACTTAACTACGTAAAGTGGGATATGAACAGAAATTTTTCGGACATATATTCCAAGGTGCTTGATAAGGACCATCAGGGCGAGACACTTCACCGTTATTACATGGGCCTGTATAATATTATGTCAACCATAACAAAAGAATTTCCTCATATCCTTTTTGAAGGCTGTGCCTCCGGCGGCAACAGGACGGATCTTGGAATACTCAGCTTCTTTCCACAGATTTGGGCCAGTGATGATACGGATGCCATTGAAAGGTTATCAATTCAGGAGGGGCTTAGCTACGGCTATCCGATGTCTACGGTAACAGCCCATGTTTCAGGGTGTCCTAACCATCAGACCCTTAGAAATACACCGATGGAAACCCGGTTTAATGTGGCAGCCTTTGGTGTACTTGGCTATGAAATAAATTTATCTGAGTGTAAAAAAGAAGAATTTGAAGCCATAAAGGGGCAGATAAGCCTTTATAAGCAGTGGCGGGATGTATTCTTTTTCGGTGATTTTTACAGAGTGTCAAAGGACTGCTGGATGGTGGTTTCGCCGGATAAAAAGAGGGCGGCCGCCATGATATGCAATACATTATGTAAACCAAATGAGTTTTATAAGAAATTAAAAACCGTGGGGCTTAGTAACGAATATGATTACCATGTTTACAATATTAAGACTCAGTACAACCTAAAGCTTTTCGGGGATTTGGTAAATCAGGTTGCTCCCATCCATGTTAAGAAGGATTCTTTTCTTCATAACACACTGGCCAGGTTTATCAAAATGGACAGCGAACAGGAAGACTACACTGTATCAGGAGAGCTTTTGAACAACAGCGGTATTAAACTGACTCAGGCCTTTGGCGGTACCGGCTATAACGGCGAAACAAGACTGTATCAGGATTTTTACTCAAGAATGTATTTCTTTGAGGCAACAATATAATTTATTGGAGGATGTTATGAATCAGGACAAGAAAAACTTATTATTTTTCCCTTTGGGAACGGTTGGACGAGATATGGTTTATGCACTTTTTACCAACTATATTCTTTTGTTCATTCTCTATACAAAGGGACTTAATGCGGCACAGCTTACCGCAGTAACCGGTATTATGGTGGCAGCCCGTATTTTCGATGCACTTAACGATCCCATTATGGGCAATATTATTGAGCGTACCCGTGGTAAATTCGGTAAATTTAAGCCCTGGCTTATTTCCGGTGTTATTTCCACATGCCTTGTTATTATTCTGGCATTTAACATGCCCCTGGACGGCTGGAGCTTTGTAATATTCTTCGGAATCATTTATTTTGCTTATTCAATTACCTACACCATGCATGATATTTCATACTGGGGTATGATTCCTGCTCTTTCTCAGGACGGTAACACAAGAAACAAGCTTACCTCTCTTGGTACCTTCTGCGCGGGAATCGGTGGAACACTGGCTTCTATTTTGATTCCCATGTTTACAACCGGTAACAACACAATCGGAAATAACGCAGCTACCGCATACGGTGTTGTGGCAATATTTGCTTCGGCTATCTGTTTATTGTTTGTTCTTTTTCCTATGATCGGTGCAAAAGAAAATCGTTCGGATATGGACAAGCCCGCTCCCAGGGTAAGCTTTAAGAAGATTATCTCCACCATCGGAGGTAACGACCAGCTTCTTTGGATTTCGCTTATTTTCCTTATCCAGCAGATCGGAAACGGAATTGTACTTGGTGGAATCGGTGCCAATTATATTTATTTTGAATTCGGCTACGAAGGCGGTCTTTATTCACTGTTTTCAACGGTAGGTATGCTGGCTACAGCGGTTCTTATGCTTATTTATCCCGCACTTTCCAAAAAGTATCACAGACAGACACTTGCCAAATTCATTTCAATGATGGCGGTTGTTGGCTATGTAATCCAGCTTGCATCAGGCATTTTCATGCCGACATCAAGTGCTAAGTTTGCAGTGCTTACAGCAGGCTTTATGCTGGCTAACCTTGGCCAGTACGGCTTGTACCTCATTATGATGATTTCAATAATCAATACTGTTGAATACAACGAGCTTAAGAAGGGTACAAGAGATGAGGCAATCATCACTTCAATGAGACCCTTCCTTACAAAGATGGCAAGCTCCTTCACCGTTATTATTGTCAATGTGACCTTTATTTTGTCCAGGGTAATCGAAAAGACCAACCAGATTTCCGAATGTGAAAAGAAGGCTAACCTTGACAGCGTATATGCTCAGTCAGGAAAGGCTTTAGATATTCAGGCGGTTATTGATTCGGTTGCAGGCAGCCAGAAAATCGGTCTTTTGCTTGCCATGACAGTTATTCCCTGTGTGCTTATGATAATATCGGTTATCCTTTACAGTAAGTTTTATAAGCTTGACGAGGATACCTACGAGGATATTCTTAAGCAGTTAAAGAAAACTCCCGAAGCTTAATTAGGGTAAGAAATTGCGTTGATAAACAATACAAATTGAAGTAGAATATAGCGAGGGCAGAATAGTTGCCCTCGCTGATTTTTTGTATTTGACGATATAATTTTTCGCGAAGCGTAAAATTTATTGTGTAAGGGATACTATTGTGGGATTAATAAAGCAGATTAAAGAAGAAATAAAAATAATAAGAGA
>JAZUJC010000102.1:0-3961 GCA_045642625.1 Lachnospiraceae bacterium | reverse complement strand
TTTCTATATCTGCCGCGTTAGAAAAGAAAAAATAACCGATTGTAGTCTCCCCTGCACCCAGATAATCAATATACATAGGCGACGAGCCTATTTCACTGCCACTACTGTCCCTGGCGGTTCCTTCGGCATACACCGACACATTTTCCATGGAATTGTTGGTAACAACTATGTAGTACTGGGCAGTGCCATAATCATTTACATAGAGGTATTCCTTTATATCAAAATCCTCAGGTTTTGAAGGTGTAACCTCCACCTTACCGGCTCCGATACTCTCTAAAATATTTTTATCATTTTCCTTATTGCTGTTTTTGCTTCCGAAATTGTCCTGCAAATCAGACCTGTTACCGGCATATCCCGAATCAGTCGATCCACCGTCCAGACTGTCTGTCGAACCCGAGACTGTAACATCAGCCGAACTGACTGTGGATTTTTCACCACAGGATGTAACAGCAAAAGAAAGAAGCAGCAGCAAAACAACAAATGATTTATTTTTCAGTTTCAGTAAAAATTTCATATTAATTTCCATACCTTCGTATTTTACCGGAAGATACCTGCCGATTGGGACTTATTATGACACATTTTCTTCGTTTTAACCAGTTGATTATGATATTGCTTTTTGCAGCGTTTTGTGCCTGATTTAGGGAATATTTTTATGTATCATAAAAGAATTTTTGTGTATTTCTTTTCCCTTTACGATAGACAAAAACAAAGCTATATTGATGATTGTAACGACAGTTTTTCATTGGGATTTTATTTGGAGGGTATAAAATGAAAACTCACTCAGAACGTTATCAGCAATTTGCTGAAATTCACAGCAGGGCAAGGGTTAAAGCCCACAGAACACAGGAATGGATGGCCAAGGAACTGGACATCACAAGAAAAACAGTCCAAAACTGGGAAAGCGGTGTCAGTTCACCTTCATTTTTCCAGAGTCTTGAATGGTTCAGAGTCTTAAACATCAACCCGTTTTCGTATTATCTTTCACTGATTCACCCCTACGAGCTGAATGTCAAGCCGGGGGACAGCGATGAGAAGGTTGAAAAAGCCTTCGAAGCGCTTATCAAGGACATTGCCATAGATGACAAAAGAGCGCTTCTTTATTTGTACTACGGCGATCACGGCAGCAATCCCTATTCGGTAATTCAGCTTATGCTGGCTCACCTTCACCTGCCCATTCTCCCCAGGGTAGACAACGCTCACTCAGCCCTTCACAAATACGAAGTTTATAAGGCCATGGATGAGCTTATTTGCAAGGATAATATTCAGCCAAATGTGGAGGAGTTAAAGAAGGCTATTGCAAGAGCGGAAAAATCGGCCATCAGCAAAGAATATGGCTACAACACTCTTGATGAACACGAGGAATAACACCAAAAACCGCTCCTGAGGAGCGCATGAGATGACATCAAAAGCACCGGAGCACTATCAGTATTTTCTGAGTGCTCCGGACTCACCTACCGTTGAATTATCTATTTTTCTGATTACCACAAAATAACTGTAGTTCTTGTTAACAACAATTTCCACTCGGTCTCCCACCTTATGGCCCAGCAGTGCCTTTCCCATGGGGGATTCGTTGGAAATCAGGCCATTTAATGAGTCCTCACGAACAGTAGTTACGATTTTGTATACTTCTTCCTCGTCATCCTCTTCAACATAAACCGTAATGGTTTTGTTGATACCGACCTCATCTTCCCCTGCCTCGTCATCGATTATGTTGGCAGTCCTTATCATACGCTCAAGGTATCGAATTCGCCCCTCGTTGGCATTCTTTTCTTTTTTAGCCGCGTAATATTCAAAATTTTCACTAAGATCGCCGTGAGAACGGGCTTCCTTAACATGCTCAAGGAGTTCCTTACGCACTACCACCTTACGGTGCTCGATTTCGGCCTCCATATCCTCAATATCTTTTTTAGTAAGATTATTGTTCATCCTCAATTTCCTCACTATCGTACATAAATTCCTGAAGCACCTTCGTAATCCGGTATCCCATTTTAAAATAAAATGAAACGGCAACCGTGTTGTCACCGTAAACGGTAAGCCTGACCTTTTTAGGAGCAATGCTGCCCTCACCGGTACCTTCGGTTTTAAGCTTACGAAGTATTTCAGTCAAAAGAAAGGTGGCGTAATGCTGCCCCCTAAACCCGGGCCTGGTAAAAATATTTTCGGTAACTGCGGTATCCTCATCATAGTCCCACACCATTACCGAGGAAGCTATCTCTCCATTTACCCTGAGCACATATATATTGCTGCCGGGGTTACTAAGCTTTTCTTCAAGGGTCTCGGCTGTTTCCCCTGTATCAAAGCTTTCACAGTGGGCACTTAAATACTCCTGAAGCTCCCAGGTATCATAAACAGACATCTCCAAAGAATCGCCGTTTTCCAGGGTATTATTGGAAACCGGGGAATTGCCCTCTTTTGTGTCTTGACATATGTCTTTACTCAATAAATCCAATTCCATAACAAGCATGGTATTTGAAATATACAGGCCGTTTTCCAAAAAAGCAGTTATCCTGTCCAAATCCATACTGTCGGCAAATGCTCTAAAATCACTCATTTTTGGTATAGGTCACATATGTGAAGGGAATTTCTCCGTCCACATGCTCATCAATCGTTTTTGTATATTTGCTTTCATCAAACTCAGGAAAGAAGGTATCACCCTCAAGCTCTGTATCCACTTCGGTGATAAAAAGCTTGTCGGCCAAAGGAAGTCCCTCTTTATATATTCCCGCGCCGCCGGAAAGATAAATATTTTCTCCCGGTCTGTTTGCCCTGGCATATTCAATTGCTTCACTAAGGCTTCCGACAGTAACACAGTTTTCTGCCACGTATTTTGCCGTTTTAGACACCACAATTGTAAAGCGATTGGGAAGGGGACGACCGATTTCATCATAGGAACGACGGCCCATAATAACCACATTTCCGGTGGTCAGTTCACGAAAACGTCTTTGCTCACCTTTTATTCTCCAGGGAATCTGACCCTTATTACCGATTACACGATTGTTGGTGTAAGCCACTATAAGGCCTACAATAGGCTCGTTATTATTTTCTGCCATTTATACTCTCCCATACATATATTATTCGCTTTGGTTTACTATATCGCAAAAAGAAACCTGAATAGCCTTTTCAATATCCTTAACCGCCACATATACCTGACAACCGATTTTACCGGCAGAAAAATATATGGAATCAAAATCCCTGGCGGTAATATCTATTGTTGTTTTAAAAAACTTTTTCATACCGATAGGCGAACAACCGCCGTGAACATAACCGGTCAGGGGTAAAAGATCCTTTTGCTTTAGCATTTCAATATTCTTTTCCCCAACAGCCGAAGCAGCCTTTTTAAGATTTAACTCTGCTGCCACCGGCACCACAAAAACATAATGGTTTCCGCTTTTTCCCGTGGTTACCAGTGTTTTAAATGCCTGATCCGGATTTTCTCCAAGCTTTTCGGCAATTTCCACTCCGCTAAGCCCCTCTGCACCTTCAAGAGTTTTTACCTCATAGGGTATTTTCTTTTGGTCCAGGGTACGCATTACATTTGTTTTTTCTATTTTCATAATAACTATTCCTGTATTCAGATTCGGAAATCTTCTTTTAAGCTTTGCGCTTCACTGTAGCAAGGCTTTTTAAATATCTTGCCGACTGAAGCATATAGCCCAGCTGGTCGGGAGCACCGAAATGCTCAATGGCAAAATAGCCTTCGTAACCGTCTGCAATTACATTCTCCACAATTTCCCTAATAGGCATATACCCGCTGCCTACGGGAACGGGCTTTAATCCCTTACGGTTCTTTGTAGGAACGCTTAACCAGTTTGTGTCAATTGTTTCTTCTTCCTGTCCACGATCCTTGCAGTGAACATGCACAATACGACTTCTAAGAGCCATATATGCATCCTTTACATCTTCATCGCTGAACACATAATTGCCTGTATCAAGGGCATGGCCAAGCTCTAAAATGTCATCT
>JAZUJC010000101.1:0-6074 GCA_045642625.1 Lachnospiraceae bacterium | reverse complement strand
GGGAACTATATTTGATACTGTTTTAAGCGCTGTTTTGTTTTTAAGATTAAGCTTTGGTACGAGAACACCCAATGTCATGTAATCTCTGTAAGGAAGACCCTTGGCAATACGGGCGGGATTGGCAGGAACATCGTTCATTCCTCCTACCAGGTCTTTTATGGGCATGGAAGAAATAATATAATCACCCTCCATAGTGTATTCCTGACCATCCATCTCGTATGTGAGAGAGGTGATTACATTGGCATCATTCTTGTTTATCCCGGTAACCCTGGCATTTTTATAAATCTTTCCTCCCATTTTCTCTATTTCGGAGGCAGTTACTTCCCAAAGCTCACCGGGACCCAATTTGGGATATTTAAATTCCTCAATAAGCGAGGTATTAACCTTTCGGTTCTTTACCCTGAAAATCTTTCCGAAAACATCTTTAATGATTCCTGTAATAGAAAGGCCCTTTGTACGCTGTGCGCCCCAGGAAGCATCAATTTCGCTGGGGTGTCTGCCCCAAAGATTCTCGGTATAATATTCAAAGAACATAGAATAGAGCTTTTTACCAAAACAGTTGATATAAAAGTTTTCAAGATTATCCTCGGGGCGCTTATGAAATACGGCACCAAGGTATGAAAAACCAACCTTCATGGTGTTAACAAATCCCATGTTCTTAAAGGTTTCAAACTTTAATGAAATCGGATAGTCGTAAAATTTATCATCAAAGAAGATACGGGATACTCTGTGCCTGGTCAGCATGACCCTGTCTGATTTCTCGGGATCCGGGCCACCTTCTTTTAACGGCATCTCACGATTCAAAAGAATATCGTCGTAGGTGGGGGCACCCTGCATGGGAAGCATATTATCCCACCAGGTATTTACGTGAACAACCTTCCAGAAGAAACGGTGTCCGCCCATATCCATACGATTTCCTTTATAGTTAACAGTCTTGGAAATACCACCAAAGCAGTCACTTTCTTCGAAAATGACTACTTCTATATCGTCAGACTGTTTCAAAAGCTCATATGCAGCTGTTAAACCGGCAGGACCGGCGCCTATTACAAGGGCTTTTTTCATGGAGTTTCTCCCTTATTTCTTCTTTCTGAGTGACTGTCTTGCTCCGTGATTTGCCTCACGGTTTTCAAGTGTATCCACAACCGCATCCATTCTAAGCCCTGCGTCTATGAAGTCGCAGTATTTGCAGAAAGGATAGTTGCTGCGGGTATTTCTGATTGCCTCACGTATCTTTTTATACTCTTCAGAGTTCCAGGCTTCTTTAATGGATACCTTTGTAAGATCTGCAAGAGTTGTAACCTCAAAGTTATCGCAACAGCATATTCCCATTCTTCCGTCAGGGAAAATAAACATATCTGTATAAGGCATAAGACAGGTTTCTTTTATTATCTTCACATTGTTCTGCTTATTGGGTGCTGAACCGGCGCGATTGGTTAATACTGCATTTTTGTATCGCATCTGCACCAAAAGGTCCACATCCTTAAACTCATCCTCATGAGCCTTGGCATAATCATAAATCTCCTGCACATTGTCGTGGAGCTTCATGTTATCGCAATAATTGTTAATGATAAGCTGATCCACATAGGGGATTATTTCTTTTACCTTATCAATATTAAGCAGTAAACCGTTGGTTGATAAGAAAATAAAACTGTTGGGAAGCTTTTCCCTGCAATATTTATGACGTTCAACAATCTTTGTGTCGATAAACGGCTCATTGTTACCGTAAAGAGTCAGGTGACCACGATAGCCCCAGTCAGCAAGCTGATCAATAATTGATGTAAACAGTTCATCGGTCATGATCTTCAATGGACGCTTCTCGGCATTTTTATTGGCCGTACAAAAAGCGCAATCCGAATTGCAGCGATTTACGGTCTCGAGATTTACAATAAGGGGATGCGGAGGCTCCTCCTTACCCATAAACATATCAATATACTGTTTTTGTGTTTTATTTCTTGTAGATAACTGTAATTTTAAATAACTTCCGGATGAAAGCTTTGGAAACCACTTTTGAAGATTCCATCCAAGCCTTCCGCCGAAATTATGATAATTAACTGACATTAAACTGCTCCTTTAAGTTCCCTGGATGTGACCGGACTGCCCTGTGGCGAGCTGCCGTTTTCACACACAAAACCACCTTTTATTGTACCAATCAGGTACCGTTTGGTCAAATAAATTCATTCTGGCGATGGATTTCCGGTGCCTCATATTTGTCCATGAAATCCGCACCCAGTCTTACCGCCTCATCAGCAAAAGTAACTGCCTTCATTTCAGTCAGTACACCAACTGCCTTTTTAAAATGAAGTCCCGGGAAAATGTTCATTATTTCCATCGGAACGGTTGCATCAAACTGGGGATAATCCGAAAAAATCGTTTTGTAATCAAGAACATCCCTGGGATGTGGCTTTAAGAAGACCCGTCCCTCAGGCTCGTACATTTTAATAATATCTCTGAAAATCCTTTCCCTGACATCAAGAGTGCAGAGAGGATCTGTAAGCACAAGAATCTTATCCTCGTTTCCCATGCTGTTTACCTGACTTTTTAAGGTCTCGGCATCCCTTACAAAGGCTTTAATAAGGATATCCTTTTCCCCATCGGTAAGCCTGTCGGTAAGTTCTTTTCTGGGCACCTCCACAAAGTTCTTTTGCGGATATTTAATGCAGGAAAGATCATTTACTTCCATATCGATACAGTATTTTGCATAACCGTTCGGCATAAAAATGAGATTAAGATTACGACTCATAAAACGCTTCAAGCCAAACAACTTTCGCTCTCCGAACCTGGCAAGGTCAATATATTTAAGTGTATTTAAACCATCCTCCACCGCATGGTAGGGAATTTTATGCTTTGTAAGATATGTACCGATCGGGTCCATATCACAGAACACATAAATATCCTTGTATTCTTTAAAATTAACCGGAATATCAGCCTCCTGGGCTTTGGCAAATTTAGTTGTAAATTTGATACGGTTATAAAAGTTTTTGATGATATTCCCGGGCTGTTTGTATTTTGCAAGTTCAGGATAGGCATCCTCTCTTTTTTCATCGTACATAACAACGTCGGAAAATACTCCCGAAGCCAGATATCTGCTTTTTGATTCTTCGAAATCATTGGACAGCCTGGACAGCACCAGGGTGGCATCCCCCGGCTCCACACCCTTTTCTTTTGCCAAATCAGCAAGAGCAAATTCCTTTAAAAAGCTTATATATGCATGATAAAATGTATGACATACGTAAATTCGATCTTTCAAAGTTAATCCCTTTTCTGTCTGAATATTCACTTTCTTGAGTATACCCTAAGGCGAATTCAAATACCACCCTCCGGAAGACGTATTCACTTTTTCTTAAGGAGTATTTTTGTTTTTTCACAAATTTACGGATCATAGTTATATTGTATTTACTTTTGACCCTGCCATTGTTGAAAAAACACCTGTAAACCTTTATTATTAACGTAGTTAAACAGACTAGGAGAATCCCGTGAAAAATCTAATCACCTGCGCCTTCGCATTTAAAGAGGGCTTTCAGACTTCAAAGCAAATTTCCAAGCTTGCCGGCAATGAAACTACAGAAATGTATCTTAAAAACCTTTATGTGGCACTGTCTTCGGCAAAAGAAAAAAATCCCGGCGACGACGTGGTTTTGTCCGTAAATATCGATTTGGACTGTAACTGGATTACCCGTTTTGAGCAGGCAGGTGTAACTGTCCGTAAAATGGACTTTAACACCTTTGTGGTTCCCAAAGAATTTTTGTGGTCCCTGGCCTTCTTCAAGATGTGTGTTCTCTACACCTGGGTTAAAGAGGGTAATTACGACAGATACCTGATTTTGGATGCCGATACCTATACCACCCACTCCTATGATGACATGTGGATGGAAGCTGACCTGGGTATGCTTTTATATCCTCTCGGACACACCTTCTCACATTCCGACAGAGATGTCATAAGGAGAGATTTTGAACGTATCTGTCCCGAAGAGTCATCCAAACTTCCCATCACTCACTATGGCGGTGAATATGTATGCGGAAATAAAGAAATGCTGTCACAGTATATGGACTGCTGCCTGGAATTATTTGATAAAATTGCAGCTCAGGGCTTTAAGGTTGAAGATAAAATCGGTGATGAAAGCCTTTGGTCCATTGCCGCAACGCTTCTTTACAGCAAAATGCCCTTCATTGCCGCTACCCCTTATATATTCAGATTTTGGACCGAGGAGTTCTATCTGGTTTCAACCCAGACCGTTTCCAACCCTGTTTGTATCTGGCACCTGCCTCAGGAAAAAGAAACCGGCTTTATACGGTTATATAATTATCGACTCAAAAAAGGGGCATACCCTTCCATAGAAAAATCGGCCAAAATATTTGGTATTGTTAAGGCCAAAAGACCTTTCAACAGGTTTACTTTAGGAAATAAAATAAACGGAAAGTTAAGAAAATGGAACTTCAAAAAATAAGCGTTGTAGTACCTGTCTACAATGTAGAAAAATACTTAGACAATACAATCAGCCATATAATTAACCAAACCTACAAAAACCTTGAGATTCTCTTGGTTGATGACGGCTCCACCGATAAAAGCGGTGAAATCTGCGATAGGTACGCCGGTATCGACTCGCGTATTCGCGTTATTCACAAGAAAAACGGCGGTTCCAGCTCTGCAAGAAATGTAGGCATAAAAGAAGCTACCGGCGATTACATCGGTTTTCTGGATGCCGACGACTGGGCCGACGAAACCATGTACGAAGTGCTCTACAAGGCTGTCTCTAAAAGTGGCGGAGACATTGCGGAGGTTATGTCTCAGGACTTTAGCGAAGAAGGCGAGCTTCTAAAAGGTCCCCGCCTTAACACCGGAAAGGTTACCTTTATACCCAGGGAAGAAGATTTTCGACTCCTTATGATGCACGAAGGTGATTCTTCTTTTTGCACCAAGCTCATTAAGGCAGATTTTTGCAAACAGTTTTCTTTTTCCGAGAACAAGCTCAACGAAGATTTCCTGCTGATAGTTGAAATGCTTTTAAAAACCGACGGAGTATATTCAATAGAGGAGCCCCACTATAATATTTTGATCAGAAACGGTTCCAATCAAAGAAGCGGTTACAAGGCTCATCTTTATGAAGCAGTTATCGATAACAGTGACTACGCTTTTTCAGTAATGCAGGAATATTTCCCTTCCTGCGTCACCGAAGCCGAACGATTCAGGTATGTTCAGCGATTAATGTTTTTATTGCACATTCCGGTTTCACTGATGACAAAGGATAATAAATGCTATCAGAAGGTCATAGGTGAAATAAAAACCGAAAAGGCTTTATGGCAAAAGAATCCTTACCTGAGCGATAAAGAAAAACAGAACCTCTCCATACTGGCTAAGTGTCCAAAGCTCAGTAAGCGGGTTCATTCAATAATCATGAAAATAAAAAGGGCCTAGCGGCCCTTTTTTATATTAAGTGAAAATATCTTGTAAAATTGATTAATCCATTAAAAATAATCGGGTCATCTCCGGTCTGCTGCTTATAGATGAAATATCCAAAGAACCCAAGACCGCCCAGTAAAATCACAACCATAATAATCATTAACACTATTGCCAACGGAGATGTTTTCTTTTTCTCACCACCGGCCATTTTTTTTGCTTCTTTTTTGGCTTCTTTCAAAGCCTTTTTTTCCATTTTCTTTGATACCCTATCAGGTTCAGGCTGCATTGCCGGATTAACGGGCGCATAGGGTTGAGGTGCTACTGTGGGCTGAACCGGTGCATAGCCTTGAGGCGCTGCTGTGGGCTGAACAGGCACATACGTTTGAGGCGCAACTGTGGGTTGAACCGGCTCATAGACTTGGGGCGCAACTACAGGCTGAATCGGTGTAAATACCTTAGTATCTTCAGGAACAGGGGTCTGTTCAACTGATTGTTCCGGTTCTTTTGCCACAGGAACCTCAGCAATGCTAACCACGTCTTCCACTACAGGAGCTTCAGCTATACCAACTGCTTCTACCATAGCAGGAGCTTCAGCTACAACTGTTGTGCTCTCTTCCATCGGTGTCGCACTTTTATTTAAATCCGCTCCGCAATACAGGCAGTTTCCTGTTATATT
>JAZUJC010000100.1:0-7179 GCA_045642625.1 Lachnospiraceae bacterium | reverse complement strand
ACACCCTTTTCCTGGCCACCCTGCTTGATAATATAGTTGGCAAGACCCTGAGTTGCTTTTCTTACTGTATATACATTCATTCTGTTGGTACCGGCACCGATTATACCTCTAAGACCGCCTGTACCAAATGCGAGATCCTTGTAGAATCTTTCGGTAATCTCGTTTTCATCATCGGCGATTGCCTTAAGCTCAGCCTTGGTAGCATCGTCAAAATATGAATCGCTGCACCAGAAATCATACTGCTGTTTTACGTCGTTCATTATATTTCCTCCTATATTCATGCTGTTTTGCGGGCCGGATTCTCTTTACCGCTCCAATCGCAAACAGACATTAATTTCTCAAACAATTATTATACTTAAAATTCTTTGAAATCTCAATTCCTTAAAGCACCTTTACCGAGTAATCGCTTCTGTCCAATGAGAAATTCGGATTATAGTAGGGATCACCCTTTTCAAGCTCTTCCTTCCACACCTCGCGGAATTTTTCGGATTCTCTGTTGTAGCGCTCTGCCTTCTCGCCCTGATCGTCCAGACCTCTTGAAATGGATTCATAGTGGTATAACTCGGCAAATGGGGTAAAAATATTAAGATATCCCTCTTTTCGAAGCCTTAAACAAAAATCAACGTCGTTCAGCGATATTTCAAACTCTTCATTCAAGCCTCCGACACGGTCCCAAAGCTCCTTTTTAACCAAAAGACAGGCTCCGGTAACCGCAGACACATTCTGGGTATAGCATAAACGTCCCATATACCCAAGATTTTCCCTGGATTGCTTATAATGTGTGTGTCCTGCGGTTCTGTGCGCTCCAAGGCCTATTACAACGCCTGCGTGCTGAATGGTACGGTCACCATAGTAAAGCTTTGCACCAACCGCACCCACATCCTCTCTCTGGGCGTACATAAGCATTTCTTCCATCCAGTTTACGGTGATTACCTCAGTATCATTATTAAGCAAAAGAACATATTCGCCTTTGGCAAAAGAAACGCCGAAGTTGTTAACCTTGGAATAGTTAAACTTTCCTTCAAACTTAACCACAGACACCTTGTCAGACATTTTCTTTAATGCTTCATAGCTCTCAAAGGTCTTAGGGTCCTCGGAATTGTTTTCAACTATTATAATCTCGTAATTGGTGTATGTGGACTTTTCAATTATTGAATTTACACAGCGTTCAAGATCTTCTCTATGATCCTTATTGGCAATTACAATAGAGATAAGCGGTGTACCGTTAATCTTGTAACGAATCTTAAATATAGTTTCAAAAGCTCTTGTGCTGGTAATTTTAAAGTCGGTATAACCATGAGTTCTTAAATGATCCGCCACTGCACCCTTGGCTGCCGAAATTGCATATTCCTTAGCGGAAATGTTTGATGCAACCGAGCCGGAGTGGCAGCGCCAGTAGTACAAAAGCCTGGGCACATGCACGATTTTCTCGGCCTTGTCGGTTAATCGAAGAATCATATCGTGGTCCTGGCTTCCGTCAAAACGAGAGCGAAACAGTTCCGTTCCCTCAAGAAGCGAGCGCTTGAAGACGCTGAAATGGCAGATATAATTATTGGCCCTTAAATTGTCCGGTGAATAATCCGGCTTAAAGTGCATTGTAAGCATATGATCGATATTACCACTCTTAAAAGTAGTCTCATCGCAGTAAATGTAGTCCGCACCCTGCTCATTTATTACCTTAACATATTCAAACAAAGCCTCAGGGTGAAGAATATCATCATGATCAAACAAACCGATATATTCACCGGTTGCCAGTTCAAGACACTTATTGGTGTTTCCTGATATGCCTTCGTTTTTCTCCAGCTTCATATAGCGGATTCTTTGGTCTTTATAGCTCTCCACCACCTCTTTAACGTAGGCGTGCCGAGCATCGGAACCGTCTGCAAGGCAAAGCTCCCAGTTAGAATAGGTCTGCCAGCGTACGGAATCAATCATTTCCTTAAGCATGTCTTCTCTGGTGTTATATAAAGGCACAAGAATGGAAATGAGGGGGCTGTGTTCAAATACGGTATTTTCTTCCTCGGCTCTTTTTGCCTCATCAGGAAAGCTTTTTGTGCCGTACTGCTTCATAGCCTCTTTTTCACGTTTCTTGTAACCGATTTTTGCGGCAATACCCCTGGGACCCCCGAGATTTTTTACTCTTTTTAAGTTTCTTGAGCAAAAATGCATTGCTTTTCTGGCAGGACCGCTGGCCTTCCACACCGGATTGGTCTTTATTCTGTTCAATTTAAAAGAAAGCTCTTCTTTTTCTTCTTCAAGCTCTGCAATTCGCTCGGCCAACAGGGCATTTCTTTCAAGCTCTTCGTCGTATAACTCTTTGTAGTCCATATTTTTACACCACCAATTCTCTGTTTGAGAAATAATAGAGTCTCTCCCTGGCAAAAGAATGCACATGAAGTACTCCAACTTTGTATGTACCCTTTTTAACAAGTGCTTTGTCCAGCCATATACTAAACCCGCTTAGTTCAACATTCACCTGATCGGGACAGTTTTCTGCCACATCGCTTCTTTGACACCCCAAAAAAGGAACCGCATAGCAGGTTTCCTCGCTCTTAAGCAAAAGAAACTTTTTATAACAAGCGTTATTGGAACCCGTAACAAATGAAAAGCCCTGGAAATACAGGCCTTCTTCGTCTTCATCAAACGAATAATCGGCAAAGGGCTCTGCCTCTTCCACATTCAAGAATACACAGGCATCTTCTCTTGCCTTATCAAGCTTAATGCGGGTTACTTCCGTTGCCCTTTCCATTGCGCTTACATATTCAAACTCATTGGCAGCCACGATTCGGGTATCCAGGCTGTCCGATACAAGATATTTACTGTAAAAAGGATCATTTCCCTTATAGGCAGGATGCTCGTCATAGAGTTTTTTCTTTTCGTCAAGCAATCGCTTTAGCGAATCTCTGTCGGTATCCTTGCCCCTGGTAACCGATTCAGCGTGTTCAAGGGCTATTTTATTGCAGCAAACATTAAAATATCCGGCCTCGGCGATTTTCATACACAAATCAACATCATTAAAGGCCACTCTAAGGTTCTCGTTCATGCCCCCAACACTTTCAAATACACTTCTTCGCATTAAAAGGCAGGCGCCTGTAACCGCAAGAACATTCTGATTGTATCTGTTAAAGCCAAAATAATAGCTCTTTGTATCATCGGCAAACTGTAGCTTATGTACCGGACCTATTCTGTTATTTATTACCCCTGCATGCTGTATTTTCTTTGAGCCGGGATAAAGAAGCTTGGCACCAACCGCTCCGGTGAAATCATAAGAAGCCTGAGCTATCATTTCTTCCAGGGAATACGGTTCAATAAATGAAACATCATCATTTAAAAACAACACAAAATCACCCCCGGCCATATCCGCACCGATATTGCACATTCGGGCAAAATTAAATTCCATGGGCCGATATTCGTATTTAAACATAAGCTCCCCGGAAAGTTTTTCAATTTTTCTTTTATTTTCTTCACTGCTTCCGTTGTCAACCACAATTATGTCCAGGGCAATAAACCCGGGGCAGGCGTCAATCAGCGAAGTAATACATTTGCCAAGCAGTTCGGGGTTATCCTTGCTGGGAATGACAACAGAAAGGCAGGCCTTGTTGGTAAGAGAAAAATCCTCTCTGTATTCGGCAACCCTTAAATTTTTGGCAATCCTCAGTGCCGCTTCGTCGGTTATATTGTTGTTATCGTAATTGTCCGTATGAACCAGTATTTCGTCTATATGCTTAACCGCCGAGTACACTCTTCGGCTGTCTTCAAAAATATATCTAAGCAGAGTATGGTATATTGCCCCGGCGCCTGAAATCTCACCGTTTAATTCAATATCGCGGAATGCAGTGCGCCTTACTGCACAAATATTGCAAAAATAAAAATGCGACAAAAACGAATTAGGCGACCACCCCGGCTTAAAATAGGGGTTGCTTCGACTTCCGTACACACTCTGACCGTATTTACCAAGGCTGTCGGTATCAATAACCGCCATATCTTCATCGCCGTATACAACATCGCACTCGGGATTTTCCTTAAATGTCTTTGCGATAAGGGGAATCGCCCTGTCGGTAAGGTTACCGTTAACAAAAATTATAATATCTTCAATTATATTTTTGATAACAAAATTGGAGCCTACATTGTTATAGGGAATGATACTGACAGTCATTCCGTCGTAATGCGTTACGTAAGAAGTACAGTTAAGACTTTCTTTTTGCACCAGATTCGATTTTTCCGGGTCATAGCTCATATCAAAACGCTCTAATCCGTTTTCAACCATTCTTATCCAGGCATCAAAAGAAACCGACTTTTCCTCATAGCCGGCTCTGTACTTAGCTTCAGCGCGTTCTGTCAGAATATTCGAAATTTTTGTTTTTAAGAAATTCATTCCCATTAACAAATCCTATTAAAATAAACGTTTAATATTCTCAGCAATCCTGGTTGCGGTATCAACAGAAAGTCTGGTAATTTCCATGGACACATTAAGCATACTTTCCTGGCTTCGTGCCAGCCCTTCAAGTGTAAATACAAGGTTGGGATCCTCTGTTGCAAATACGAAAGAATCGGTTCCGATACGTCTTCCGTTACAAAGCAGAAACTTCTTGCTGTCTACAGGATAAGGATTACCGTCGATATCCGCTTCGGTAATTCGTACTATGCAGGCATCCCTTAACGGATCCAGTCTCACATATCTCATTTCCGGACTGATGGGCACGCAAACACTTGCGGACTTGTCATCCGAATAAGCTTTTTCATAAAAATATGAAGTTTCCTCGGCAAAAGAACCGTCTGCGCCCGAAGGATAAATCTGGAACATGTACGCCCCGGACGGATCGGACAGCTTTTCGATAAGCTCATAGGGACTGGAAATTTTCTTACCGATCATATCTCTTAATTCCTGCATTGAACGGTACTTTCCGGTCACCTTCTTTTGGAACACAGCCTCGTCCTCTTTCAGTAATTCTGCGGTCTCGGCCGAAATTCCCAACTTGTCTAAAATTAAATTTAAATTTATTTTTTGACGCTTTTTATCCTCTAATAAATAGCAGTACACCGCTCTGTAGGCTGTCTTTCTCACGGGGACAGCTGTCTCTTTTGTCCATTCGTAATCAATTAATGTCCAGCTGTCGCTGTCCTGATCTACTAAAACATTTGAGAAGACAACATCCATGTCTGCTATACGTTCTGCGTCATTATATCCCACTAAATCGAGGTATTTTCCGAACAATGCATCGAATCCTGCAAGATTATTTTCATTTATGCAATTGTCTAACAATTCTTCCAGTGTTTTTCCCTTCACAAACTCGAAGCACGCCACCGGTTTTGTGTCCTTATTAAGCACTTCGCAGCGATTTACCTTTAGTTTGCCGCCTTCATAGCGCTTTTCAAGGCCGTTATAGTAATCCTCCAGCTTACAAATGTGTTCTTTACCCTCCGGAAACAGGGGATATTTCTTAATAACCTTTATTATTCCGGCATCCATCTTCACTCGCTCGAGAGAAGTGTATATTTGATATTCCCGCGCCCTGTCATTGGAGAATCTGGCGTAATCCACACAGGTGTCCGGTCCAAGAACCACCAGATATGAGTTTGAAAATCGATCAAAGGTGCCATCTTCTACCAGACTGTCAAAAGCGTCCTTTTCAGAGAACAAATCCATTCTGTCCTGGTCAAAATTACGCTTGTTATCTTTTAACTCCCCTACTTGGGGCAATCTTCTGTCCGAAAACAGGGTATGCATAAACTTATAATCGGGATAGGGATAGTAAAAATCATAATCCTTTATTCCGGTCGCCTCAAAAATTTTTATGAGTCCTTCTTTGGAGAATGTTTTAACACCATCATCGGCCCTGTAGCCTTCGACACCGGCAAAATAACGGCTGACGTGATCCTCCTTACATCCGGCAAAGTATTTAAGCCCCATTCTGTTCTCTATTGCAATTATAAGCCTTCCGTCAGGCTTTAAATGCTTCATCAAAAGCTTTAAAAAATCTTCATAAGGATTAGCTGACTTTATATAAGAAGCTCCATATTCAAAAACACCTATGAGGCATATATAATCAAAATCATTGGGAAGTTTTTTCTCAACATCGGTAAAGTTTCCCACATGAATCGTCAAATTGTCTGCATCCATGTGCCTGTTTGCATTAATCAGGCTTCTTTTCTTTGACAAATCGCAGGATACAACCTCTCCTGCCATAGCTGTAAAGGCCCCTGTTATTGCTCCGCAGCCCGATCCAACCTCCAACACCTTGTGTTCCTTGGTGATGGGCAGCCACCTGACAATATTTTCCCTGGCATTTGAAAGATGATAAAGAACAGGCCATTCTGCCCTCTCTTCGATTACATCGGGAAATTCTACCGGTGCGTATTTCTTTGATATTTCAAGCAAATCATCTTCAACAGCACCGTCACAGTAATAATCCTGCCCTGAATACACCGAATAATCGAGGCTTACTTTTCCAACCTTCTCTATTCTTTTTTCTATCTTGTTTTCTAAGCTTTCTGACATTTATTACCTCATAATTAAGCTTTAGGACAACGAACAACCTCAATTACTGAATTTGTATCAAAATATCCCACTGTATTTTTATCCGAAATAACTGAAATATTCAAAACATCGTATAACCTGTGATAAACAACAAAAGTATCAAGGTTGTAGCCTGTTACACCAAAGGACAACAGGTATTCACCGCCCTGAAGGTCTATGTTTTGTTTAAAAGTTATTTCAAGCCTTTCTCCGGCCTCCACATCCTCTAAAAATGCCTTTTCAAACATTGTATTGGTGCCTGTGATTTCGGTACCCTTAACATCCTTTATGCAAAAGGCAAATATAGGCTGTTTAACCGCATTTACAAACTCCACCGCCATATGTATGGTAAATTCAGAACCTTTTATCAGTGAGTTGGTCCTAAGCCCCTTGGAATCCGTAATATAGAACTCTTTAATTAACGCATCCTTTGAACCGTACTCAAGAGCATCCGGATTGTCACCGTTTTCAAGCTCTCCAAGCTCAAGGGCGGCATTTTCTTTTTCATGGGCAAACTGACCCACCAAAACTTGCTTATACAGGTCAATCATGTCCTTGGGAGAGCCTTCCGAAAGCTTCTCGCCTTTATTTAACACCACAACTCTGTCACAGTATTTGGCTATTGAGCTAAGATCGTGGGAAACAAAAAGAATTGTCTTTCC
>JAZUJC010000099.1:0-8560 GCA_045642625.1 Lachnospiraceae bacterium | reverse complement strand
CAGGGTCTTATGAATATGCAGTATGCTATCGAAAACGGAAAGGTATATGTTATCGAGGCTAACCCTCGTGCTTCCCGTACAGTACCGCTTGTATCAAAGGTTTGTGGTATTCAGATGGTACCTCTTGCAACCGAAATCGTTACAAGAGAGCTTACAGGAAAGCCTTCACCCATTGCTAACCTTAAGCAGACAAGCATTCCTTATCACGGCGTAAAAGAAGCGGTATTCCCCTTCAATATGTTCCCTGAAGTAGACCCTGTACTTGGACCTGAAATGAGATCTACCGGTGAAGTACTTGGTATTTCAGAAAGCTTTGGTGAAGCCTTCTACAAGGCTCAGGAAGCTACCCAGACAATGCTTCCTCTTGAAGGAACTGCTCTTATCAGTGTAAACGATAATGATAAGCCCGAACTTTTGGATATTGTAAAGATTCTTGCTGACGCAGGCTTTGACTTTGTTGCTACAGGCCGTACCTACGATTTGATTAAGGAAGCCGGCTACAATGTAAAGAAGGTATCTAAGATGAACGAAGGTCGTCCTGATGTATCCGACTTTATCATCAACAAGGATGTTCAGCTTGTAATCAATACTCCTATCGGTAAGAAGGGAAATGCTGACGACTCATATATCCGTAAGGCAGCAATTCGTGCTAAGGTTCCTTACATTACCACAATGGCGGCAGCTAAGGCAGCAGCTATCGGTATTAAGGCAATTAAGTGCGGTGAAATCACTCCCGTTAAGTCACTTCAAGAGTTACATGCTTCAATAAAATAAATAGTTTTTTACAATTATTCGTTAATAATAAAGATATTAAGGCTATGTTGCATTGCAACATAGCCTTATATTATTGTATGATGAATGTGTATGTACCTTTTATGTGATTTTAGAATAGAAAAGGGCAATTTAACAGGCATCTAATATCGAAAATTATACCCGGAGGGCATAAATGGAAGAGAAAAAGATTTACAAGCTTCATATGGGTCCTGCCAAGTGTGCACTTGACTTGTGCGATGGCAGCGAGAGAGGCGAATATGTTAGCCAGGATTATATCCTCAATAAACTCGGAAGACCCCATAGAGCAATCTGTTTGATGTATTGTTATTACCCCCAGGATCCCAAGTGGCCCCTTCGTGCCAGCGTAGCCTACCCTAATGACGGGTCGGGTGCATGGGGATATCCTTACGATGATTATTTCCCTTATAAGGGTGGTATAAACGGTAATCTTAATGATGAACCTTTCAACCAGATGAGAGATATCAGAAAGCATGGACAGGATGTAATTCTTACTCTTACCATCGATCCACGCATTCCCGAAGAATATATTGTTGCGATTGCCAGGGATTTAAGAAGCTTTGGCCGTGTAATGCTCAGGATTAATCATGAGGCTACCGGAAGCTGGTTTAACTTCAATAAAATGGCCAGCTATGAAGATGTAGCAGCATTCTTTGTAATGTGTTGTGATGTTATTCATCGTGAAGCTCCCAATGTAAAGGTTATCCTTTGCCTTGATGGTTTCAAGGATGTTAACGAAGAAAAGATGGAAAAAGAAGACATCTTTGTTGATGCCATAAAGGCGGCTGATATTGAGTCGGTTGACAGATATCTTGCCCTGCACTGGGGCTGGCCTTTTGATGTGGCCGAAGAAGGTGGAAATTCTTTTGCCCGCTACAGTGGAAAGAATATTTATCAGTGCACAAAAAAGAGCTACAAGCGTTATTGTGAAATCAACGGAGAAAAGCGTCCCATGGTTCTTTCGGAGCTTAATGCGGACGGTGATGTTACCGGTGCATACGACCAGGCTCAGATGATGCAGGATTTCTGTGACAGCTTAAAGGCTGATGATGAACAGTGGTTATCGGGCTTTACTATGTACCAGATGCGCGACAGAGGTCGTCTTGGACTTGAAATAGAGGACCACAACAATTCAAGTGTTGGTATTGATCAGCCCGTTCTTGATACCTATAAAGATATTCTCTACGATGAGTATTTCTACCCGGTGCTTGAAACTTCCGATGAGGCAGTGCTTCCCGCCAAGCTTCGCTGGGGCGGTGCCGAGGATGCTGACGGTATTGCAATTTCTATGCATTTTGATGCAAGCCCGGTATTCTGCGAAGCGTATTTTGAAGGTGAGCTTGAGAATGCCAATCTCATGATGGAGATTAACGGAAGATGGTTCTATAAAGCTCCCGGTGTTAAGTGCATTGATTTCATGAGTGCTTTTTACAAAAAGCAGCTTTCAGGTGCCACAGATATGACACTTAAGATTTTTGCCCCTCCCGCTTCCGGAGAGAACGATCCTTCCCAGGGCGATGATTGGCAGACAAATTACTATACCACGATTACAGCTCTTCCCAAGTTAAGAGTTGCATATAAACCAGTAGTTGAATCATTAGATTAAAACTATATAATACGGAGGATTTACAATGAATTACGGTTATTTTAACGAGAAGGCAAAAGAATATGTCATCACCCGTCCTGACACTCCTTCTGCCTGGGCCAACTATTTAGGATCTCCTGAATATGGCGCAATCATTTCCAACAATGCCGGTGGTTACAGCTTTGTTAAGTCAGGCGCTAACGGACGTGTTATCAGATATCGCTTTAACAGCGTTGCAACCGATCAGCCCGGACGTTACATCTACTTAAGAGATTTAGAAGACAATGATTACTGGTCAGCTTCATGGGCTCCTATCTGCAAGCCTCTTGATTCTTATAAGTCAGAGTGCCGTCATGGTACAGCTTATACAATCATTTCTTCAGAATATAAGGGAATTAAGACCGAAACTCTTTACTATGTTCCCAAGGATGCAACTTATGAAGTATGGAATTGTAAGGTAACAAATACCGATTCCAAGCCTCGTAAGCTTGCTGTTACCGGTTACTGCGAATTCGTTAACGAAAACAACTATGAGCAGGATCAGGTTAACCTTCAGTACACCTTATTTATCACTCACACTTATTTCAAGGATACTTTCATTTTACAGAAGCAGAATGAAAACTATCACGACCCCAACAAGGAAAGATTCTTAGGCCTTGCAGGAGCTAAAATTGATAAGTACTGCGGTGACAGAGATAAGTTTGTAGGTAACTACAGAAGCTATGCTAACCCTGTAGGTATCGAAGCAGGTCTTAACAATGACCTTAACTACTGCGACAACTCCTGTGGTGCACTTGAGTCAGATGTTACAATCGCTCCCGGTGAAACCAAGGTATTTACATATGTTCTTGGACAGAAGCCTTCTACCGAAGCAAAAGAAATCATTGCAAAGTACGAAGATGCAACGGTAGTTGAAAAAGAATTTGCCGAGTTAAAGGAATACTGGCATTCAAAGATCAACAACCTTGAAGTTCATACTCCCGACGAAAACTTCAACAATATGGTTAACGTATGGAATGCTTATAACTGTTTCATTACCTTTACCTGGTCAAGAGCAGCATCATTCCAGTACTGCGGATTAAGAAACGGTTTTGGTTACAGAGATACCGTTCAGGATATTCAGGGTATTATTCACCTTGCTCCCGAAATGGCTGCAGATCAGATTCGTTTCATGTTATCAGCACAGGTAACAAACGGTGCAGGTCTTCCTTTGGTTAAGTATACTCATACACCCGGTAAGGAAAACCATCCCGACGAAAATGATGAGAATTCTGTATATGCAAAAGAAACCGGACATCCTTCATATCGTGCCGATGATGCACTTTGGCTGTTCCCTACCGTATATAAGTACATCTCTGAAAGCGGCAATATTGCATTCCTTGATGAGGAAGTTCCTTACGCTAACGATGATGAATCCGGTACAGTATACGATCACTTAAAGAGAGCCATTGATTTCTCAATGGATCACCTTGGAAATCACGGAATGCCTGCCGGTCTTCATGCTGACTGGAATGACTGTGTAAGACTTGGTAAGAAGGGTGAATCAACCTTCGTTGCTTTCCAGCTTGTATATGCTCTTAAGATTTTAAGAAAGTATGCTGTTATCAAGAACGATACAGATTACATTAAGTATCTTGATGAAATTACAGCAAAAATGGATGAGATTCTTTCTGTTTGCTGGAATGAAGACAGATGGATCAGAGGTTATAAGGAAGACGGACAGATTATCGGTCAGCGTACCGATCCCGAAGCTTCTATGTGGCTTAACCCTCAGTCCTGGTCAGTTATCGCTGACTTTGGTACCAAGGAACAGCAGGAACTTGCAATGGACAGCGTAGAGAGAGAGCTTAATACTCCTTACGGTGCTATGGTTATGTATCCCGCATATGAGAATCACGCATTCGACGGCGCATTAATGGTATGCTTCAACAAGGGTGTTAAGGAAAATGCAGGTATTTTCTCACAGCCTCAGGGATGGCTTATCTTAGCTGAGTCCAAGCTTGGCCATGGTAACAGAGCTTACAAGTACTGGACCGAAGCTTCACCTGCAACCTACAATGACAATGCAGAGCATCGTGCTCTTGAACCCTATGTATATGGTCAGTTTGTTGAAGGTAAGGATTCTCCTTTTGCAGGTCGTGCACATGTGCACTGGTTAACAGGTACCGCTTCAACTGTTATGGTTGGTACTACAGAAGGTATTTTAGGTCTTAACCCTGAAGCAGAAGGTATTGTAATCGATCCTTCAATCCCTTCAGAATGGAAATCCTACACCCTGAAGAAGAACTTCCGTGGAAAGATTTTAAATGTTCTTGTTAACAACCCTAACGGTTCCGAACATGGTGTTAAGTCTGTAACAGTAAACGGCGAAAAGATTGAAGGCCTTCTTATCAAGGAAGCAATCTTAAAAGACGTTAACGAAGTAATCATTGAAATGTAATAAACAATAACTAAGGCTCCCGGTGGTAATCATCGGGAGCCTTTAAAATTTAATCTTTATTAAGTTCATGTCATATGACGGTCTGTCATATGATTATTCTAATTGTTCTTGTGATGTTCCTGCTTGGTCCTGTACATGGATTCATCGGCATTTACGATTGCGTGCTCGATTTCGGCAACTGTAGAGGGACAAATAACAGTGTAACCTATGCTGGCAGATATGGTAAACTCGAGATTATTTGCAGCGGTTGCCCTGTCGATTTCGGCATTAACGGCAGAAATCATTGCTTCGATATCGGTATTATTGTTTTCGAGCCGGCCTGCTACAAAGAATTCGTCACCACCAAACCTGGAAACAATATAATCCTTAGGTAAAGCATTTTTTAATGATGTAGCCAAAATAATAACTGCTTTATCTCCGCTGGCGTGTCCGTACTTATCGTTAATAAGCTTCATTCTGTCCATATCAATAAGCATTACCACGCACTGCTGGTTATTTTTTCCACACTCAATTAAGAAAGGATATGATATCTTTTCGCAGCCGGCACGGTTGTATATACCTGTAAGAGGGTCGGTAACGGACAAGGCTTCCATCTGCCTGTAAAGCCTGTCGATGGTAATGTTATTTTCTATCTGCTCCAGAGTCTGAATCATATGAACTGACCAGATATAATACTGATTGTCGCTGGCAATGTTTATGGGACCGCTCAGCATTGCAAAACCATATGACATGTCTCCGCTGTATAACGGAATAAAAATGTAAAATCCGGCTTTGCTGCTGTGGGAACAGGGTTCAAAAATGGCAGATTTAAAATCTACAGTTTTTAAGGGTTGCTGTTTTCCGTCAAGCAATGAACAAATTACGTCATAACGGCAATCCTTTGAATAACCGAGCTCACAGTCCAGTGGTTCGGAGGCAAAAAAGTCGTCACGGATGTATAAGGCAAAATCGTTACCCTCTATAATATGATCGCGTTCAAACATATATGAGAAGCTGCCGTGAACATCTTCTTTTTTGGAGTGTTTTCTTACGGCTGAATTGAAATGTCTGAAATGTGAATCAACAATAATAGGATCAATCTGGTTGGGCCTGTAATGCTGTGACAAATGCTGTTTTGTTTTTATTGAATGAGAATCTGTCGCGCAGCCGCATGTTCCGCAAGGCACAAAAGTTGTGTTTAATGTGGTTTTTGCGGGGACATCCTTTCCGGAAAGCCTATCAAGCAGAATGGATATTGCTTTTTGCCCCATGCTGTGCCACTCGTGGTTTACTGAGGTAATCGGTGGTTCTGAATTTCTGGCAAGCCTTATGAAATCGTAGCCTGTAACCATAATATCATCGGGAATGTCATAGCCCAAAAGTCTCATCTTGTCGCAGACCGCAATTGCCATGATGTCATTGGCGCATACAAAAACATCAGGTAAGTCGTGATCTTTAAGCCAACCGTCGATTATTCCGGGAATCATATCATTGCCCCAGTTAGCAAAAAGAATATTTTCTTCCGGAATTGTAATATTGTGGCTTGAAGCGACGTCAAGCAGTGCCTGAAGTCTTATCTGATTTTCGCCATGGTCTCTGGGACCGCCTATGTATACGATATTTGAAGCTTTGTGTTCAACAATAAGATGCTCGCACAAACTGTGCATTCCGGAATAATTATCAGTTGCAATTGAAGGGATTCCGGGAATGTCCAATTCGATACTGACAGCAGGAATATTTGCACGATTTATTTCCGAAACAAGATAATCCAATTCTTCGCTTAGATTTATTGAATTTGAGAGCAGAATAACACCATCAAAATCGGAGATATCGGGCAGCTTGGAAAAGCCCATTTGAGCTTTGTTGTAAACGTTTTCCAGTCCGTTTATTGAAAAATTGACAAAAGAAAAAACGTCAGTGTTATTGAACAAAGAGGAATCCAATATGCCTGACAATATTTCGGCTAAGTATTCGCCGCTCCAACCGCTTCCAAAAACAGCTATCTTTTTTCTTGAATCAGAATTGTTAACAGATTTTGCCATATCCATCCTACAAAAATCCTTCAGGTAGTTGTTATTAACCGTTACTGTCTGTTATATACTCATACTGAGAGTACACTAACATAATGTTATCATATTATAGTACTATTATACTATAGTTAATTGCTCCAAATAAGTACGGCTGTGATTATGCAAATAATCACTACAGCTGTAAAGTAATGGACAAATTCGCCTTGACATCAATAAAGTTACTATGTTAATTTACATATTAACCAAAGAGATAAACGCTATGACAAAGAGAGTACGTATGTGGAAGGTCTACAGAGAAGGGGAAAGGCTGAGAACCCCGAGTGAAAATGTACGGAACATGGCTTTTGAGCAGCACACCGATCCCATTGGGTTAGGCTGTGACGGGATTCGCCCGTTAAAGCGACAGGGTATGTCAGTACCTTATGAGGCATTTGCCGCGAGGCATCTGTGAAGAGAAGTGGTAACACGATAATACGTCTTCTCATGTGTGAAAGCACATGGGAAGATTTTTTTGTTTTAAAAGATTTTTTGAAAAATATGTGACATAGTTATATCTGTTAAGGAGGCGGGATGATGACAAATCGGCGAATAGCTTTTGATATCAAAAAAATGATATATAAGCCCTGGTTTTGGCTTGCTATTCTTACGATTATCGGTTCGATTTCCCGAATTGCGGGTCTTTCCGCAGATCCTTACGGCCTTCATCAGGATGAGGCATTTTCTGCATACAATTCCTGGGCAGTGATGAATTATGGTATAGATGCAGCCGGTGATGTTCGTCCGGTATACTATGTCGCCTGGGGAAGCGGTATGAGTGTGCTATATTCATATTTCACTATGCCACTCTTTAAGTTATTCGGGGTATCAATTTGGACAATAAGGCTTCCTCAGGCCATTTTAGGATCCCTTTGCATCCCTGTGGCATATGGTCTGGGAAAAGAATTATTTGAGTCAGAGTGGAGAGCGTTGTCGTTGGCTGCCCTTATGGCTATCAATCCGTGGCACATACAGCAGTCTCGTATTGCTATTGATTGCTGCGCTGCCGTGCCTATGCTTTTGTTTGCGGTATATTTTTGGGTAAGATATTTAAATGGCAAAAGAAAAAGTATCTGGCCTGCGGCAATATTTTTTGGCCTTACGC
The DNA here is from genome assembly GCA_045642625.1 of Lachnospiraceae bacterium. GTDB lineage: Bacteria > Bacillota > Clostridia > Lachnospirales > Lachnospiraceae > UBA1258. The sequence goes on along the minus strand of JAZUJC010000099.1, from coordinate 593 downwards.
TTTACAGCTACGCGCTCACATGGGTTGTTGTACCGGTGATTCTTTTGATTAGCCTGATTATGTACAGGAAAAGGGTTGCTTACGATTTGAAGTTGCTTGGGGCTGCAGGTCTGCTGTTTTTGATAGCATTACCGCTTATATTGTTTGTAGCTGTAAATCAGGGCTGGATTTCAGAGATTAGTAACGGTTTGTTTACCATACCAAAGCTTGAGCGGGCACGTACTGACGAGTTTTCTTTTGCCCCGTGGCAGCTTAAGGCACAATTTCTTGACCTGATACGTTTACTGATTAATCAGCATGATGAGCGCTGGTGGATATCAAATGCCCGGGTGGGTTCTTTTTACTACATTAGCATGCCGTTTATAGTAATCGGTATTTTTAGAGAGATATATTCATTTGTCCGGGATATAGTTAAAAAGAACAAAATGGGACTTTGCTACATAATGGATATTTGGTTCGGCATAGCTTTTGTCATGGGTGTATTAATTGCACTTGTCAGATACCACAAAATTAATTGTTTGCTGGTGCCAATGGTCTTTTATACAGTGGTTGGCCTTATTACTATTTATGATGTTTTAAAGCAAAAGAAATGG